>CALMMH010000952.1 GCA_937868145.1 uncultured Phycisphaerales bacterium | reverse complement strand
TCCCGCTGCACTTTCGCCAGCTTTTCGGCCCGTCTCCGGTCCGAGATGTCCCGAACGATGGCGACCACTTCCTGTTCCGCGCAGGCCACAAGCCGGCACTCAAAATCGGAACTCTCGTTCTCCGTGCGGGGGAGACTGTATTCGAGCGTCTGCACCTGTCCCGTGTCGATCGCCGCCTGAATGAGCTGCATCAGAGTTCTCGCGGTGGACGCGGGAAACACCTCGTCCAGGTGCTTGCCCACGAACTGCGCGGGCGAGACGGACACGGCGTCGTCCTTCGAAAGCTTGCAGTCCAGGAACATGCCGCCCCGGGTGAGCCGGAACATCAGGTCCGGATTGGCGTTCAGCAGCGCCATGTTGCGGGCCTCGCTGCGCCGCAGGGCTTCCTGCGCCCGATGACGCTCCGTCACATCGATGCAGGCGGCCTGGATCGCCGGCAAGCCCTGATAATCGATCCGGCTCGTCATGATCTCGACCCATCGGACCGAACCATCCTTGCGAATCACGCGAAACTCGTACTGATCAAGCAGGGACTCCCCGGTCAGACGAGTCTGGTGGTTCCTCCAGACCATCTCCCGATCCAAGGGATGGACGAATTCCTGCAACCGCCTGCCGGACACGTCGAGCATCTCGTCGATCGTGTACCCGGAGATCTTCGCCATCGCCCGGTTGGCGAAGACAACCTTCATGTTCTGCATGACGACCAGGCCCTGAAGGGAATGATCCACGATCGCATGGTACGCTTCTTCCGCCTGCTTTCGCTCGGTGATGTCGCGGCCGATGCCCACGATGCCGACGGCCTCATGAGCCGCGTTCTGCAGCGGCACCTTCGTCGTCAGGTTCCATGTGGGCCGGCCGGTGACCCGGTCGATGACGCACCGCTCCAGGTTGATGATGGGCCGGCCGGTCTTCATCACGTCCTGCTCGTCGGCATACACGTTCTTCGCCTGATCCGCGGGATAGAAGTCGAAATCGGTCCGCCCCACGATTTCCGACAGAGATTCGACTCCTTTGCGCCGCAGCACCGCCCGGTTGCACAGGACAAAACGGCTTTCCCGATCCTTGATGTAGATGGCGTCCGGCAGGTTGTCGATCAGCGTGCTCAGCACGCTCCGCTCATCGGCCAGCGTCAGTTCGGTCAACCGGTGTTGCGTGGCGTCCCAACCGGTTCCCATGATGCAGGTCAGGCCCGCGATCGTCACCCGCTGGCAGACCACGAAGACCGGCACAATCCGGCCGCTTCGTGTCCGACCCATATGGTCCATCCGAACTGGATGGCCATCGAGAACCTGCTGCATGGCTCTTGCCATGTCCGCCTTGTGCGCCTCGCCAACCACATCCAGGATGGACATGGACGCAAGTTCTTGATCGGAGTATTCACTGACAATCCGGAAGTGCCTGTTCCACCGGACAAGCCGAAGCTTCGGATCGATGACCACAAACGTGCACGGCAGCGAATCGATCAGCAGTTCGGGAAAGCTCTGCTCGGCAGCCGTACGGAGTCCCCGCTCCTCCTGCTTCTCATCTGTCGCCACCTGTCCGTGTATGTCGCCCATCCTTAGACCTGCACCATTCAGGGAAGCGCCGCCGCTTCTCCAGGACCCACGCCTCCATCGACCCGGCCCGCGATCCCGATGAGGAATCGTCCCCATCGCGACCGGTTGCTTTCTGCGGTCCGTCACAGGCGATACCATGTCATCAATGCCTGGGAATGTCAAGCGGAAACGGAATTCCCCGTTGAATCCCGGGTTCAATCCGCCATTGACCTACGGGGGGAAATGTCCGCAGATATCGAAGCCTCCCTCACTCTGGAATCCCGTCCGACAATTAGGAGTTTCTGCCCTGAGATTAGGCAAAAGACCCTCGCAAAAAATCTTCCGTTTCGGCCAGATTCTCTGCGGAGAGCCGAACTTCAGTCGTCTTTCGCCGTATCCTTTATAGACAAGAAAATAGGATCTTGGGCTCAAGTGGTTCGGCGGAATTGTCGATACCGAAAGCAACCCAAGAAAATGATTTTTCTCCCCTCCGGAAAACATCGGGTAGCGCCATGTTACTCGATGTTTTCTTTTGCGCATGCGGAGGTCGTCAGGACTTCAGACCGCAACATTTCTTGTACTTTTTCCCGCTCCCGCACGGGCACAGGTCGTTGCGCCCGACCTTCGGCTGCTCGAGCCGGATCTGTTTCACCTGCACTTCGCCCTGGGGGGCCTGGGCCGCCTGCTGCTGCGACTGTTGTTCGCCGCCGCTGAACTGGCCCACCTGATCGTGCGAGGTCTGGCTTACCTGCCAGACACTCCTCGCGCGGGCGCCCGCTTCCAGATGCACGCGGAAGATGATGTCGGTCACGCGATCGTCGATGGATTCCAGCATCTCGTTGAACATCCGGAATCCCTCGCGCTTGTACTCCGTCTTGGGGTCCTTCTCCGCAAAAGATCGCGTCCAGATGCTGTCTTTGAGATGGTCCATCGCGTACAGATGGTCTTTCCACGTGCTGTCGTAAACCTGCAAGAGGACGTATCGCTCCAGGTGCGCCAGCTCGGCGCGGAGAAACTCCCGACCCGCCTCGATCAACCGTTGACGCGCGCCATCGCCTTCGGCCAGATCCTCCTCCTGCAGAGCAGCATTGAACCTCTGGTTGGCCCACTGGACCAGTTCCGACCGCTTCAGGCTGCCCACCTGCCGGTCGATTTCCTCGTCGAGCCGGCCGTTGTTGTACCCCTCGCTCAGCGCCAGCAACTCCCCATGAAGGTCGCGGGGTTTGGCGTTCTGCAGATACTCGACGGTGAAACCGGCGCTGTATTTCCGGTTCGCCCAATTGGCCAGGCTGTCGAAGCCGTAGACATTGGCCCCTTGCGGACTGTAAATCATGCTCATGGCGAACTCGACGGGGTATTCAATCTCCCGCCGTCGATATTTCGCCTCGGTTTGCTTGAGAACCAGCTGCCGCACCTGTTCGGCGTTCTGCCCCTTCAACTGCTCCACGTCGATCGCCACATCGAATTTCGCGCGAGCCCATTCCGCGAACCGACGCACCGCAAAATCGTCCCGCAGGAATTCCGACAGGGCCGAAGCGTCTTTCTTGTCCACTTGGTCGGCCGCCGCCGCGACGAGTTGCTCCTCGATCTCCTCGGGCGACAGGCTCTTGACCTTGCCCATGCTCAGGTTCACGTGAAACGAGCTCATCGCCCATTTCGTCAGGCCGGAGACGTCCCAGGTGTTGGGGTCCTCGTAGTCCTCCAGGTACTCGCCGAGCGACAGCGAGATGTCGTTCTTGACGCTGTCCTTGGCTCGCTGCTTGATCAGCTCCTCGATGTCCTTCGGCTCGGCGCCGGCCACGTCGGAGATCTTCATCTCCACGTCGAAATTCGTGCGGGCCCACTCGATCATGCACCGCAACGAGTAGTCCCGGTCGAGCATCGTCTTGGCCTGCTTGGAGACGACGGCATCGATCATCCCTTCGATCAACTGTTTGACGCCCTTGCCGCTGAGCAGGTCCCGCCGGCGCGAATAGAAGATCTTCCGCTGGTAGTCCATCACCTCGTCGTATTCGAGCAGGCTCTTGCGGATCTCGAAGTTCCGCTCTTCAACCTTCTTCTGCGCCCGCTCGATGCCCTTGCTGATCCGCTTGTGGTAGATCGGCTGCCCTTCCTCCCAACCGATCCAGGAGAGCGCCTTGACCGTCCACTCGCCGGCGAAGATCCGCATCAGGTCGTCGTCGAAACACAGAAAGAACTGGCTGGAGCCCGCGTCGCCCTGTCGGCCGGCACGGCCTCGGAGCTGATTGTCGATGCGCCGAGCCTCGTGCCGTTCGGTGCCCAGGATGTGCAGACCGCCGATCTCGGCCACGCCGGGACCGAGCTTGATGTCGGTGCCGCGGCCGGCCATGTTCGTCGCGATCGTCACGTTGCCTCGGGTTTTGCCGTCGCGACCCTCGTGCTGCTGGCCGGCCTTGGCGACGATCTGGGCCTCGCGGGCGTGTTGCTTGGCGTTGAGCACTTCGTGATCGAGCCCGTACCGCTTGGTCAGCGCGTTGGAGAGCAGCTCGCTCTTCTCGATGCTGATCGTGCCGACCAGGACCGGCCGGCCCTCGCCGCTGACGCGGTTGATCTCCTCGACGATCGCGTCGAATTTTTCGCGCATCGTCTTGTAGATCACGTCGTCCATGTCGTCGCGGACGCACGGCTTGTTCGTCGGAATGATCACGACGTCGAGCTTGTAGATCTTCATGAACTCTTCGGACTCGGTGGCCGCGGTGCCGGTCATGCCGGAGATCTGGTCGTAGAGCTTGAAGAAGTTCTGCAGGGTGATCGTGGCCAGCGTCTGCGTCTCTTCCTTGATCGTGACGCCTTCCTTGGCCTCGACCGCCTGGTGCAGCCCGTCGGACCACTGGCGGCCGTGCATCAGACGGCCGGTGAACTCGTCGACGATGATGATCTTGTTGTCCATCGCGACGTAGTCTTTCTCCCTTTCGAAAACCACGTGAGCCCGCAGACTCTGCTCGAGCAGATGGGGCCATTCCATGTTGGAACCGGTGAAGAACGACCCGATTCCCGCAATCTCCTGGGCGGCCCCGATTCCCTCGTGCGTCAGATGGGCGGATTTGCGGTCGTACTCGACCTCGTAGTACTGCGTCGCCCGCTCCAGTTTCGCTTTCGCGGCCTCGATCTCGACCTGGGCGTTCTCGATCACCTTGTGGGCTTTCTCGACTCGCAGGGACTCCTTCTCTCGTTTGCCCTCGGCGATCTCGCCCTGGGCATTGGCGATCTGACGCTCCGCAGTGTCGATCTGCTTCTTGATGCGGTCGTACTCGCCCTGACGGCTGATCAACTGGCGAGCCACCTGGTCCGCCTTGCGATAGCGGCTCACGTCGTCGTGGGCGGGACCGGAGATGATCAGCGGGGTTCTCGCTTCGTCGACCAGAATCGAGTCCACTTCGTCGACGATGGCGTACTCCAGCGAGCTCTGCACCATCTGCTCGAGCGAGGTCTTCATGTTGTCGCGGAGGTAATCGAAGCCGAACTCGTT
>CALMMH010000951.1 GCA_937868145.1 uncultured Phycisphaerales bacterium | reverse complement strand
GGAGGATGATCGGGAATAGTCAGAAGGCGGCAGAGGATCTCAAAGCCGCTTCGCTGCTAGGCTCCGAAGCGGCTCGTCATGACTACGAGAAACTACAACAAGAGAATCGTGAACGTAATCCATGAAGCATGGCGTGGGGGAGAACTCTGAAGGGGTGTGGTACTTTTTCCGGGGTGTGACAGTCCATTTGTGTAGGGGGGGCGGGGTTAGGCATTGAAACGGGCCTGAGGGAAGTGAAGATGTCAGGTGCTGGGTACTTTTTCTGGAGGGCTCTTTGCTTGTATCGCTTGGAAGGGTGCTGTACAATCCGGCCATGCCGAGACCGAAGCGGATTGCGTTAGGCGGGTATGTGTGTGTCGCTTAGCGAAAGATGAGACACAAGGAATGGAGGTTGGAGAAGATGAAGACGAAAGCGGTTGTTCTGGGTGTGGTGCTGATGGCGTTGGCGACCGGGTCGCAGGCCTGGGCCGGATACCAAGGCATCAACATGATCTACGAATGGCACACGGTGGTGGGATGCTGGTATGAGTACATCATGCCGCCGTACATTGTGTACGATATGTCCTTAGGGCAGAGTGGACCGATTCCCCCCCTCGTCTATGACGGCGCAGGCACCTATGTGGGCTCGGACGTCTTCGAGGTCATGGCTCAGGGTAGAAACAACGGTTGGTCTAGCGTCGCAACGGCAACTTACAGGTTCTCGCCCTGGGTGGACACATCACTCTTCGAGTTCGTCCTCCATACGGAGGAATGCACCATTCCATCATATGTCCATTTTCAATTCACGGATGTGACCACGGGTGAAACGCTGCTCGATCTCTATGGGTCGGGGCTTGATGCGGAGCCGATCTTCAGTGGCTATGGCGGCGGCATAGTCTCCTACCTCCGCCACCAGACTTACAGTTTCGCGGCGGATTCATCCCATATCTATCAGATGGACTTCTACGCGAGTGCGGACGAGTGGGCTCTCATTGACTTGACGTGGCTTCAACCGAACGTTGTTCCGGCCCCCGGCGCGATCATCCTGGGCACGTTCGGTGCGGGCCTGGTCGGTTGGCTGCGGCGACGCAGAGCATTATGAACCCGACGGAATAATGAGGACGGTCACCGAGTAGCGATGTCCCTAATGGGAAGACCCAGGATTCCCTGGCATTTCCCTTCGTGACCTTCGCGGTGCGAATCGTAAGGACAAGTCTTGCCTTCGGACCGCTCCGGAACGGTCTTCACCACGAAGGTCACGAAGCACGCGAAGGTCGGAGCGGACGACAAGTCGGCGGAGCGGGGTCAGGCATTGAAACGGGCCTGACGTGCGAGGGGACCCAGGGCGTCAGGCACATTCTCTCTGCATGGGGGGGGAGCGGCCCGGAGCCGCGTCGCTCGTCGCTGGGCCCTCGTTGCTCGAATGAGCGAGACGGTGGACGGAGTCCGTCCTGGGATGACGTAAGATATCTTTCGCACATTGTACTGGGACGTAAGAACAGTCCTTTCTCTGGTCGATGGTTGATGGGTCAACAAGAAACCGTTCCATCAGAGAAAGGACAGACGTATGCAAAATGGTACATCGGCCGCGACGGACAAGAACTTGAGCCAGGTGATCAAGATCGACGAGGCCCAGATCCAGCAGCATCTGGGCGAGATGGTTCGTTCGAGTGTGGAAGAGACGCTCAACGGCATGCTCGATGCCGAGGCGGATCGGCTGTGCAACGCCGGTCGTTACGAGCACACCGAGGCCCGGACCGACCAGCGGGCCGGACACTATAAACGCAAGCTCCAGACCCGGGTCGGGGAGGTGGAACTGAAGGTCCCGAAGCTGCGACAGGCGAAGTTCGAGACGGCGATCATTGAGCGATACCGTCGGCGGGAATCCTCGATTGAGGAAGCGTTGATGGAGATGTACCTGGCGGGGGTGTCGGTTCGCCGGGTGGAGGATATCACGGAGGCTCTGTGGGGCATGCGGGTCAGCGCCGGCACGGTGAGCGATCTGAACCAGAAGCTCTACGAGCGGATCGAGCAGTGGCGCAACGAGCCGATCACGGGCGAGTACCCCTACCTGTATCTCGATGGGATCTGTCTGAAACGGAGCTGGGCGGGCGAGGTTCGCAACGTCTCGGTCCTGGTGGCCGTGGGGATCGGGACCGATGGGTTCCGGGATATTCTGGGGGTCGCGGAAGGCCCGAAAGAGGACACGGAGAGTTGGCGACAGTTCCTGACTCACTTGAAGGGCCGCGGTCTAACGGGTGTACAGTTGATCGTCTCGGACAAGTGCATGGGTCTGGTAGAGGCGGCGGTGGAGTTCTATCCCCAGGCCCGCTGGCAACGGTGCGTGGTACACTGGTATCGCAACATCTTCAGCGAGGTCCCGAAAACCCAGGTCAAGGCCGTGGCCGCGATGCTCAAGGCGATCCACGCCCAGGAGGATGCGGCGTCGGCTCAGGAGAAGGCGACGGCTGTCGTGGAGAAACTGAAGGCCCTGAAGCTCAAGAAGGCGGCGGAGAAAGTGGCCGAGTCCGTGGCCGAGACGCTGACGTACTATCGCTTCCCGTCCGAACATCATCGCCAGATTCGCACGAACAACATGCTGGAGCGGATTATGCGAGAAATTCTCCGGCGTACCCGCGTCGTGGGCGCCTTCCCGGATGGCCGCTCGGCGCTGATGCTGGCGGCGGCTCGACTGCGTTACGTCTCCGGCAGTCGTTGGGGCACTCGGCGATACATGGACATGGACCGCCTCAAGGAAATGGAGGAGACGGAATCGCCAGGGGCCGATAAAAAAATCGCCTGACCCATGGGTCAGGCAGCGGTGTCCCTCTCAGGAGGACCAGCAAAAAAGCGAAAGATCCTTGACACTACCGAAAAAAAGCGGGTGGCGGGGATCGAACCCGCGTAGCTAGCTTGGAAGGCTAGTGCTTTACCACTAAGCAACACCCGCATGATCGTTGATTGTGTTTTGCCGAGAGCTTATAATCGTCGGTTTCGGTTCCCGAAGGGGAATCGATTCCGATTTTCGAATTGAAGTTTAGCGGTGCAGGTGGAAATGTCAAGAAAAATGAAAACATCCGAGTGTGCTACGGCGGCGAAGGCGGCTTCGATCCGGCTGGGTGCCGTCAAGACCGAGGTCAAGAACGCCGCGTTGGTCGCGATCGCCAAGGCTCTCCAGGACCACAGCAGCGACATCGTTGCCGCCAACGAGCGTGACTTGGCCGCCGCACAAAAAGCCAATCTGGCGGCCCCGCTGCTCAAACGCCTCAAATTCGACCAGGCCAAACTCGACGACGTCTGTGCCGGCATCCACAGCCTCATCAAGCTCCCCGACCCCGCCGGCCGCACCCTCTGCGCCATCGAAATGGACGCCGACCTCGAGCTCTACCGCGTCTCCTGCCCCATCGGCGTCATCGGCGTCGTCTTCGAGTCCCGCCCCGACGCCCTCGTCCAGATCTCCACCCTCTGCCTCAAGTCCGGCAACGCCTGCCTCCTCAAGGGCGGCTCCGAAGCGGCCCACACCAACCGCATCCTCGCCGACATCATCGCCCGCGCCGGCCAAGCCGCCGGCCTGCCCAAGGGCTTCCTGAACCTCCTCGAAACCCGCCAGGACGTCGCCGACATGCTCGCCCTCGACGACCAGATCGACCTGATCATCCCCCGCGGCTCCAACGATTTCGTCCGCCACATCATGGCCAACACCAACATCCCCGTCCTCGGCCACGCCGACGGCATCTGCCACGTCTACGTCGCCTCCGACGCCGACCTCGACATGGCCGTCCGCATCACCGTCGACTCCAAGTGCCAGTACGTCGCCGTCTGCAACGCCGCCGAGACCCTCCTCGTCGACGACCACATCGCAGGCCTCTTCCTCCCGATAGTCCAAAAGGCCCTGGCCGAGCACAATTGCCGCCTCAGAGGCGACGACCGCACCCGAGCCATCATCGACTGCGAGCCCGCCACAGAGGAGGACTGGTCCACCGAGTACCTCGATTACATCCTCTCGATCAAGGTAGTTGACGGCCTGGACGCCGCGATCGACCACATCAACCGTTACGGCTCCGGCCACACCGACGCCATCGTCACGGCCGACCGCGAGAAGGCCGAGCGGTTCATGAACCTCGTCGATTCCGCCGACGTCTTCTGGAACGCCAGCACGCGTTTCGCCGACGGCTACCGCTACGGCCTGGGCGCCGAAGTAGGAATCAGCACCAGCAAAATCCACGCAAGAGGCCCCGTCGGCCTTGACGGGCTGGTCATCTACAAATGGAAACTCCTCGGCAAAGGCCAGATCGTCGCGGACTACTCCGGCCCGAACGCCCGAAAGTTCACCCACAAGAAGCTCCGGTAGGGTGGGGCTTGCCCCACCGATTCTTCCGGCAAGGAGATGCACCAATGGCCTTGAGCCGAACCACTCGAAAGAGGCAAACCTCGCGGAACGAGGATCCGATCCGCAAGATGGTGCGTCGGATCGTCCGGCGGTTCGCCCCGGACAAGATCATCCTGTTCGGCTCCCACGCTCGGGGAGACGCCGGCCCCGATAGCGATGTCGACCTGCTCGTCGTGATGCCCGTCTCCGGCTCGATTCGCCAAAAGGCTATCGAAATCGGGGTCGCCCTGCACGACATCCGTGTGCCCAAGGATGTGATCGTCACCACGCCGGAGGAATTCGAATGGCGAAAGGACACGATCGGGACCATTGAATGGCTCGCCTGGCGAGAAGGGAAGGTCCTGTATGCGAAAGAGGCGGTCAAACTGGCCCGCCGCGTCCGGCGAGAAATCCTCAAAGCCCTGGAAAACAAGCCGCTCTTCTGACGATTTCCTCGCCAACAATGCCGATTTCGCAGATGCAGCCCTGCGGAGGCAGTAGATGCGTATATGCGTGAAAGCGTGGATGCGATAAGAAAGAGTCCGCGACGGAGCCGCTCCATGCATTCCGAACGCTTATACGCTTCCACGCACCCACGCTCCCACGCGGCGTCCCGCCGCATCCCGATTCAATAATTCCTAATTCCAGATGTGACCCCGCCCAGACCCAGATGCTCAG
>CALMMH010000950.1 GCA_937868145.1 uncultured Phycisphaerales bacterium | reverse complement strand
CATCGGGGCCAACACGGCGGTGTTCAGCGTAGTCAACGCCGTGATGCGCAAACCCCTGGCTTACCGAGACGCCGATCGCATCGTCGTGTTCTGGGAACAGACGAAGTGGGGGCCGAGGAAGCCGGCCCACGAGGACTTCATCTCCTCGTACCGGCAGAGCCATGCCTTTGAGGGTATGGCCGCCTTCGGAAACGAGCAGTTCTACGTCGTCGGCGTCGACAAGCCCCGGGAGGTCCGAGCGGGCACCGTTTCCCCGGACCTGTTCGGCTTGTTGGGTGTCGAACCGGCGTTGGGGAGGGGGTTCCTGCCGCAAGAGGACCAGGCGGGAGACGCCCACGTCGTGGTCTTGAGCCACCGCTTCTGGAAGGAACACTTCGTCGGAGACCCAAACGTCCTTGGCAAGACGATCAGCCTCACGAGCAGTAACCCCAATCCGGACGGAAGCACGAGCCTCGACCGGCGAGACTGCACCGTCGTAGGGGTCATGCCCGTTGAGTTCGAGTTTCCTTTCGGGCGGCCGGCGCCGTTCTGGGTTCCCCTGGTCCTCACGCGGGACTACATATGGAAACAGGGCCGGCCCGTGACCCCGATAGCTCGTCTCAAGAAGGAGACCACGTTGGAGCAGGCGCGAGCGGAGATGGCCGTTGTAACAGAGCGTTTGCGGCAGGCCGACCCCGAGGGACACGCCGATCATACGATTTGTCTCGACCGGCTCCAGAGCAAGGCGCTGGAGGACAGTCCTCGCCTGTTGCTGCTGTTGCTCGGCGCCGCGGGATTCGTGCTCCTGATTGCCTGCGGCAACGTAGCCAACCTGTTTCTGGCCCGCGCCACGACGAGGCGGCACGAACTCGCGACGCGAATCGTCGTCGGCGCCTCGCGAGGCCGCGTTCTCCGCCAGATGCTGACGGAGAGCCTGCTTCTGACGACAGGGGCCGGCCTGGCAGGTCTGGTGCTGACGCTTCTGACGATCAAGGGACTGGTGGGGCTCTGCCCGGCGGATATTCCGCGTCTAGCGCAGGCGGGCGTGGATTCGATGGTCCTGGCGTTCACCGTCGCCGTTTCCGTTCTCACCGGTCTACTCTTTGGGACGGCGCCCGCCTGGAGGCCGGCAGATACGCATCTGAGCCGGATCTTGAAGGAGGGACGGATCCGGTCTTCGGCCACGCGTGGGCGGCGGAGGCTCGGCAGCAGCCTGGTCGTTCTGCAGATCGGCCTATCTCTCATCTTGCTGGTCGGAGCGGCCCTGCTGATTCGCAGCCTGATCGCGCTGCAGAGTCTCGATCTAGGCTTTCAACCCGAGAACGTACTGGCGGTCGAGATTGAGCTGCCCACGGCGAAATATCCCGACGCCCAGCGCTGCGCGGCGTTCTATGACGAGGCGCTCCCGCAGGTTCGTCGCCTTCCGCACGTTCGCGCGGCGGCGCTGGTTCACTACGGTCTTCAATTGGGCGCCATGGAAGCGGACCTCCCGTTCTCGGTCCCTGGGAGCCCTCCGTCCGATTCCGAAGAATCTCCGCGTGCTAAGTGGATTTGCGTCAGCCCTGATTTCTTCAAGACGATGGGAATCCGACTTCTGAAGGGTCGAGATCTCGTGGAGGAAGATGGAGCCAGCCATATTGTCATCGATGAGGCCCTCGCGCGACGGTACTTCGGCGACGAAGACCCCGTCGGCCGTATGCTCCTTGCTGACGGGACGGCGGAAATGACAATTGTGGGAGTCGTATGTGCGACCCGGGATTTCCTGACGCCGGACCCGCCCGAGGGAGCGATCTACATGCACATGCACGCGAGTTACCAACGCGCGGTTCTCGTGGCGAGGACGGATGACGATCCCGTGCGATGCGCCCCGTTGCTTCGTGAGCAGATTGCCGCCCTGAGCGAGGAAGAAGTGATTTCGCGGATCGACACGCTTGAAACGATTCTCTCGGAGAGCCTGGCATCGCGACGGTTCGTCATGGTTCTGCTCAGTGTGTTCGCCGGCATCGCGTTGATCGTGGCGATGATCGGCGTGTATGGCCTGCTCGAATACAGCACAGTCCAGCAGACCCATGACATCGGCATCCGCATGGCCCTGGGAGCGAAGAAAATCGATGTTCTCAGAGTGGTGTTGACGCGCGGACTGAGACTCGCGGCGATCGGCTTGGCCTGCGGGGTGGCGGGGGCGCTGGCTGTGACCCGGGCCCTGTCGAGCCTGCTGTATGACGTGACGCCGACTGATCCTGTCACGCTGGTTTGCGTGTCCCTGATCTTGATCGGCATCGCCTTGCTGGCGAGTTACCTCCCCGCCCGTCGGGCGGCAAGGGTTGATCCGATGGTGGCGCTGCGATACGAGTAGAGAGAAGATCACGGTTGACAGTTGGCAGCTGTCAGCAAGAGGCGATCACAGCGAACTGGGAACGGACAACTGTGAACCGGGAACTGAGGTGTTGTTATGATGACCTTGTGGCAAGACGTTCGGTACGGCCTGCGGATGCTGGCGAGGACCCCCGGCTTCACGGCGATCGTGATTCTAATCCTCGCCGTAGGGATCGGAGCCAACACCGCGGTGTTCAGCGTGGTCGATACTGTGGTGTTAAAGGTTCTGCCCTTCGAGGCTCCGAGGAGGATTGTCCAAATCCGAGAGACGGAGAAAGGCGCGATGCGATGGAGCCGCCCGATATTGCCCAGGACTCTCGCCCACTGGCGCGAACACAACGAGGTGTTCGAGCACGTGGCCGGCATGGTATACCAGGGAATGTGCGTCACGTGGGCGAAGGAGTCGTTTGAAGTCAGCGTCAAGGCGGTTTCTTCTTGTTTCTTCTCTCTTGTCGGGACACAGCCCGAGTTGGGCCGAGGGTTTCTCCCGGACGAAGAGCAGCCGGGACACAACCGAGTGATGGTCATGAGCCATGCATTTTGGCAGAACCGTATGGGAGGTGATCCCGAGGTAATTGGAAAGAGCATTATCGCTGATGGCCAGGGGTACACCGTTGTGGGGGTTATGCCGCCCGGTTATGACAGCCGATTCGAGTCTCATCACGATGTCTGGGTTCCTCTCGTTCTCGACTCTGTTGGCGAGGACGACTCGATTGACGTGTGGGCCCGCCTCAAACGTGGTGTGACGATGGAGCGAGCACGTTCCGACATGGGCGTCTTGCAGCAGCAATTGGCGCAGGCAGACCCACGGACCTATGGCCGGCTCAACGTCTCGGTTGACCGTTTATGGGATCTCTGGCTTGGCTCACAGCGGAAGCTGTTGTACCCCTTGTGGGGTGCTGTGGGGTTTGTGCTCCTGATCGCCTGTGTGAACGTGGTCGGCCTTCTCCTGATGCACGGCGATGCCCGCCGGCAGGAGATGGGCGTGCGCATGACGCTGGGTGCTTCCCGGGGCCGCATCTTGGTTCAACTGCTGACGGAGAACCTCCTGCTGAGCTTGGCAGGGGGCCTGTTGGGTGTCTTGGCGGCGTTCTGGATGATCCGGGGGATCGTTGCCGTCTGTCCCGCGGATGTCTACCACATCGATGAGACATGCATTGATAAGAGGGTCCTGGCTTTTGCGCTGGGGTTGTCCATGATCGTTGGCCTTGCGTTCGGCCTGCTACCCGCCTGGAAAGCCGGGGGCTCGCGCTTGTTTGGAACCCAGAGAGGTGAGTCATCACGTGCGGTTATGGACCGCCCTTGGCGACGTTTGTGCGGCGCCCTGGTGGTCTCGCAAATCGCCGTAGCCATGACGTTGCTCGTCGGGGTTGGGATGCTGGTTCAGACTCTGATTCGGATGCAGAACGCAGATCTCGGTTTTCGACCCAAGGGCGTTCTTGTCGCGCACATTGAACTTCCCGCGGCGAAGTACCCACTTGGACGCCAGGCGGCAGAATGCATCAAGCAGCTTCTGCAACGGCTGCAAGCCCTGCCGGGAGTTCGCTCCGCCGCCTGGACGTGCCCCGAGCTACGACTTGGATCAGGAGGCATGTTCGGAGACTTGGTTGTTGACGGGGGTTCCCCAAATCCCGAGGAACGGACGGATGTCCGAGTCCGGATCGTCAGTGACGATTTCTTTGCCGCCCTGGGGATGCGGATTCTCAGGGGGCGTGGTTTCACGCAGCAGGATGCGCCGGGTGCGGAGAAGGCCGTAGTCATTGAGGAGAGTCTCGCCCGCAGGTTCTTTCCGGGACAGTATCCGATCGGGCGACGAATTGGCATCAAGAACGACCCGAATGTTGCGTATGTAGTGGGAGTCGTGAGTTCCTTGCGGGACTACACGACATTGACGGCGGACGTCATTGGGGTCTACTGGCCCTTGTCCGCACGTGCTGAGCCCTATGGCGATATCGTTGTCAAGTTCGATGGCGATCCCCTGCAACTGGGCCCAGCGATTCGGGCCCAAGCCGTGAATTTGGATGAGGACTTGAAGATTACCTCGATCCAGAGTATTGAGGAAATCCTATATCCCTTGTTGTCGACACATCGATTCGCCGTCGCTCTCCTGGGAGCATTTGCGCAGATCGCGTTGGCGGTGGCGGTCCTGGGGCTCTATGGCCTGCTCCAGTACGGCGTGTCCCGCCGGACGCACGAAATCGGCGTCCGCATGGCGCTGGGCGCTACGCGAGAGCGGATTGTGTGGACCGTTCTTCGCCAGGGCGGACTGTTGATTGTGACCGGGATCGGACTGGGTCTGCTGGGCGGCTACGCGATGAGTCGGATCGTCGCGAGCCTGCTGTACGAGTCGAAACCGACGGATCCGGCCATGCTCGCGATCGTGCTGCTGACGCTGCTTGGCACGGCTTTTGCTGCATGTTATGTGCCCGCCAGACGAGCGGCGAAGGTCGATCCGATGGTGGCGCTGAGATGTGAGTAGAATAGGAATGGAACGGTGGAATGCTGGAATATTGGAACAACGGACGAAGGAGCCGATGCTCCTGCAGTACTCCACCATTCCAGTTAGCCAGTGACCCGTCAGCCAGCGAATATGGAGTCGACTATGACGACTGTCTTCAGCGACATCAAGTATGCCTTCCGGAGACTCATCAAGACACCCGGTTTCTTG
>CALMMH010000949.1 GCA_937868145.1 uncultured Phycisphaerales bacterium | reverse complement strand
GACCCACGCGGGCCAGGAGCGACTCAGCATCTTGCCGCGTCCCAGTTCGTTCTTTGCTGGCCAGCGTGGGCACCAACACGTTCTCGATCACCGTGCACTGGGGCAACAGGTGATGCAACTGAAACACGAATCCGATCTCGCGGTTACGAATCCGTGCGAGCTCGTCGTCGCTGAGCTTCGCCAAGTCTCTGCCGTCCAGCAGAACCTGGCCGCTCGTCGCGTGGTCCAGGCCGCCGATGATGTTCAGCAGCGTGCTCTTGCCGCAGCCCGAGGGCCCGACGATCGCAATCGCCTGGCCTTGTTCGATCCTGAGCGAAATGCCCTTGAGCACGCTCACCGACCCAGGGTCGCCCGGGTCGCCGTAGGTCTTCGTCACATCGATCAGCTCGACCATCCCTGCCCTCGCTTGAATCATCCTCGAACGATCTGTTCATAGACGCGTATCATCTCGCCGGCCGTATGGCCGATGTCGAACGCGCGGTGCATGCCCGCATGTCCCTGGGCCCCGAGCTCGTGGGCGGCCTGCGCATCCAATAGCAGCGGTTCCATCGCCTGAGCCAACCGCTCGGCGGTGTTCGGCTCGTAGAGGACGCCGCCGCCGGTCGCCGCGAGCGTCTCCGGGAAGCACCCGATCGCCGGCTCCACAACCGGAACGCCCATCGCCAAGGCCTCCAGGACGTAGAGTCCATACGCCACCGGCTGCGGCTCCGGCACCGACAGTACGGAAAGACTTCTCAAGAACTCCAGTTTCGCGTCGCGATCGAAGGCCTGGAGGAATTCGACGTCGTCCAGGACGCCCGTCGCACGCAGCTTGTCGTGCTGTCGCGAGATGAATGGCTCGTCGGCCTGGCTCCTGCCGCCGGCGATGCGCAGCTTCACAGATCGCAGTCCGGGGTTCTTCTTCAAGAGGATGAAAGCGTCAACCAGCTTGTCCAGACCCCGCTCGGGACACATCCGCGACAGAAAGCCGATCGTCGGCACGTCGGGACCGCGTTCATGCGGCTCATACAATTCCAGCTCGACCCCCATGCGAACGACGTGCACCGGCCCATCCCCCACCTTCAGCCGGGACCGCATCGTGTCGCCGTAATACTGACTGACCGCCAGGAAGGCGTCGATGTCACGCACTCGCTCGTGGACGACCGCCCAGGCCCGCTCGGCGTATGGCGAAGCCAGGCCGTCGAGGAATCCGTCCTCATCCTGCAACAGGCAGACGACGGGGACATCAAGCCGCTCCTTGATCCGCCGGGCCAGGCCGACCAACAGCACGTTGGACAGGCACACGACGTCGGGCTTCTGTTGCTCCGTCACGAGCCAGTCGACAAACCGATCGAGTTCCTTCACCTGCCGGCCGTGCTCGCCTTGCAGCATGGAGATCGTCGTTTCGCCCAGGTCGCGAGCATTGGTCATTCCCGCCTTGCGGCCGGCCCATTCGAGCAGGCCGCGGGAATCGAACCAGCGGTCGATCCATCGCGGCGTCTTGCGGAACAAGGAGAGCTTCTGCTGGAGAAATACGTTGACGCCGCCGAAGAAGATCGGGGCGTTGCTGACCTGCTCGACCTTGTCGGCCTGTAACGGCAGATACAACGGAACCATCAGCACGTCATGCCCGAGCTTTCGCACGGCCTTGACCAATGCCGCGTCGCGCAGGCAGTTCTCGCAATAGAAGTTGTCGCCCGAACCGGGACAAATCTGGATGATTCTCATGGAGTTTTCGCTCCTTCAGCCTGCTTGGGACCGAACGCATAGACGTATCCGTCGTCGCTGCCGACCACGACCAGGCCGCCTGCCACCGCGGGCGACGAAGTCACCGGCTGGCCGATCTCGTAGGACCAGAGCTGTTTGCCGTCCGCCAGGCCCAGCAGATAGAGCCGGCCGTCGTCGCTGCCGACGATTGTCTTGTCCCCGCAAATCGCCGGCGAGCTGTTCACCTCGCCCAGCGTTTTGAAGACCCAGACCCGCTGGCCGTTGTCGCGTCGGATGCAGTGGACATACTCGTCGCGTCCGCCCAGGATCACGAACTGCTCGCCCACCGCCGGCGAGGAGAAGAACGGGGCCTCGCCCTGCGTGTATTGCCAGAGGATCTTGCCTTCGCCGATGTCGGCCCGCAGAAATACGTTCTCATAGTTGCCCACGTAGACCTGGCCGTCGACGAACGCAGCGGAGGCCGCGATGTACGACCCGCTGTCGATCTCGGCGATCTTCGCGCCGTCGGCCAGCGAGACCACGTGGATCAAGGCGTCGCAGCCGCCGAAAACGGTCTTGCCCTGGTCGACTGCGGGCGAGCCATTGACGTAGTTGTCCGTCTCGTAGGTCCAGACCGCCTGGCCGCTCTCGGCGTCGACGCAGTGCAGACGGTTGTCGTAACTGCCGACCACGATCCAGGTCTTCTGCCCATCGGGCGAACGGGTCCAGTTCGGCGAGCCCAGGATCTGCCCGTCGGTCTCGTACTTCCACTTCAGTTCGCCCGTTTGCGCGTCCAGGGCGTAGAGCCAATTGTCCGAGGCACCGACGAAGACGCGTCCATCCATCACGCACGGCGAAGACTCGATGGCATCCCCCGCCTTATAGGACCAGAGCTTTTCCCCGGTCTTGAGATCGAGAGCGTAGAGTTGACTATCCGAAGAGCCGACGAAGACCCGCCCCGCTTCGATCGCGGGCGATGATTTGACTTCCGCCTCCGTCTTGAACCGCCAAAGCAGGGTCAGCGAGTCGGCCAGTGTGCCCTGGGCCCGGCCTGTGAGACCTTGGCCCCCGTGAAACATCGGCCAACTGCCGTCGAACCGCGGAGCTTCCGCCGCAGGCAGCGGTTTCTCGGCGGCAATGTCCTTCGTCGCGGCGGACCTCGGGCCGAGCCCCCCTCTCAAGACGAAGAACACAACCAGCACCGCCACGAGGGTGATACTGAACAGTATCCAGATTGTAGTCCGCACCGATCCCATCGACACCCGGTGAACACCGCGTCTAAGCGAAAGCCCAAGCTCGTACGACTACGAACCGTACGTCACGGGCCTTATGATAGTTCACCGCTTCAGGTCGATCAAGGCCAGACGCGAGCCGAACCGGGCTTGGGCGTCGGACCGGAAGATCTCGATCTTCGTGGGGATCAGGACCCCGTCGCCGGCAGCGGGAGCGTAGTCGTAGCCTCGAACCAGGAGGTATCTCTGCTCGCCGGGGTCGGCCAGCCAGATCATGTCGGCGATTGCGCTGGCGTAGTTCTGGAAATAGGTCCCCTGAGTCCAGTACGGCGTAAAGACGGTGACCCGCTCGTGGTCCTTCTGGTTGGAGACGATTTCCTGCGGCTGGAATTTGGCTTCGACCGCCTGATACCATTGGCCGGCGATCTGCAAAGGAATGGGCTTGCGGGTGAGCGTGACGCTGCCCTCCATCAGGCGGGCCGGGGTCGTCACGATCTGCAGGACGGCGTCGGCATACTCGTGGTAGATGCCCTTCAGCGGCGAGCCGTCCAGGGCGGGATCCCCTTCGATCGAACAACTTCCGCAGTGCACCCGCCAAGTCATTCGAACGCGGGGTTCCCCGGCAACCACTTCAACCGCGTCCGACCAGGGGTAGAGAGAGAAGCGATGCTCGGTCAGGTAGGCGCCGCCATCCGGGTGGAGGGCCGTCACGATCGCGTCGAACTTGATGGTCTTGGCCTGCTTCCAGGCGGGTAACCCGCCCACGGCGTCAACCGAGGGCTGGAGAAACGACCGCGGGGCCGAGGCGAAAACCGGCCCTGCGGCCGGCAGGTCCGGATTCTTCGAGGAATCCTTGACGACCTGCCGGCCACAGCCGGTGAGAATCAAACCTGTCAACACGGTCAAGACGATACGACCCATCATCCTCGCGACCATGTCAATTCCCTATCGTGCCTTTTCAGGACTTGGGACAGGACTCGCCATCTCCTTGCGCATCCTGGCCGCACTTGATCTTCGCAAGCTGCTCCATCAGCGTGTAACGACACTTCGCATCATGGTTGGCCAGCTTCATCAGCTCGGCCGCAGCCTCAGGCTTGGTCTGCTTGAGCACCTTGTAGCGATCCTCGCCGTAGGCGTACTCTTCGAACGTCATGGTCGGCGGCTTCGAATCGAGCTGCAACGGGCTGGCGCCCTGCTCGGTGAGTCTCGGATCGAACCGGTACAACGGCCAGTGACCGCAGGCGACCGCCTTCTTCTGCTCCTCATAGCCGTTCGTCAGGTTGACGCCGTGAGCGATGCAGTGGGCATAGGCGAGGATCAGGGAGGGACCCGGATAGGCCTCGGCCTCGGCAAAGGCCTTGACCGCCTGGGCCGGGTTGGCGCCGATCGCCACCTTGGCCACGTAGATGTTGCCGTAGGTCATGGCCAAGAGGCCCATGTCCTTCTTCGGAGCAGTCTTGCCGCCGGCGGCGAATTTCGCCACGGCCGCGCGGGGCGTCGACTTGGACATCTGGCCGCCGGTGTTGGAGTACACTTCCGTGTCCAGCACGAGGATGTTGATCTTCTTGCCGCTGGCCAGGACGTGGTCCAAACCGCCGTAACCGATATCATAGGCCCAGCCATCGCCGCCGACCGCCCAGACGCTCTTGCGAACCAGGTAATCGGCCACGCTGAGCAACTGCTTGCACTCGGGGCAATCGCACTTGCCGCACTGGTCCTTGAGCTTGGCGACGCGGGCCCGCTGGGCCTCGATCTCGCTTTGCTCAGGGTCATTGGCCAGCGACGCGACGCGGATCTCGGCCACGAGGCTCTTGTCGAGACACTTCTCGGCCTTTTCCAGCAGGTTCAACGCCATCGCGCGGAACTGATCGACCGTCAGTCTCATGCCCATCGCGAACTCGGCGTTGTCCTCGAACAAACTGTTGCACCAGGTCGGGCCGCGGCCGTCTTCCCGCGTCGTGTAGGGAGTCGTCGGCAGGTTGCCGCCGTAGATGGACGAGCAACCGGTGGCGTTGCCGATGTAGGCGTGGTCGCCGAACAACTGCGTGAGCAGTTTCACATACGGCGTCTCGCCGCAGCCGGCGCAGGCGCCGGAGTATTCGAACAACGGTTGAATCAACTGGCTGCCCTTGACCGAGTTGGCCTTGAACAGGCTGCGGTCGGTGTTCGGCAGCGACAGGAAGAAGCGATAGTTGCGTCGCTCGCGCTCGCGGATGGGCTCCTGCGGCTCCATGTTGATCGCCTTGCGGCCGGTGGGCTGCTTGTTGGCGTCGCGCTCGGCGCCGGGGCAGGTCGTCACGCAGGCGCCGCAACCGGTGCAATCCTCGGGAGCCACCTGCACGGTGAACTTGAGTCCCTTGAATTCCTTGCCCTTGGCGTCGATGCTCTTGAACTCGCTGGGAGCGCCGGCAAGCTGCTTGGCGTCGTAGGCCTTGATCCGGATCGTGGCGTGCGGGCACACGAACGAGCACATGCCGCATTGCAGACACAACTCCGGCTGCCAGACCGGGACATTCACCGCGATGTTTCTCTTCTCGAACTGCGTGGTGCCCACCGGGAAGCGTCCATCCACCGGCATCTTGCTGACCGGCAAAGAATCACCCCGCATGGCCATCAGCTCGGCCGTGACGGACTGCACGAATTCCGGGGCCTCGGCCGGCACGACCGGCGGCATCTTGATCTGGCTCGTGACCTTGGCCGGCACCTTCACTTCGTGCATCTGATTGATCGCGCCGTCGACCGCGGCATAGTTCATCTGAAGGACCTTCTCGCCCTTCTTGCTGTACGACGCCTTGATGGCGCCCTTGATCGCCTCGACCGCCGCTTCGAGCGGGATGATGTTGCTGATCTTGAAGAACGCGGTCTGCATGATCACGTTGATGCGGGCGCCGAGCCCAAGCTCCTGGGCCAGCGAGATCGCGTCGATCACGTAGAACTTCAGCTTCTTGTCGACGATCTGCTTTTGCACTTCCTGCGGCAGCGTGTCCCAGATCTTGTCGGCCTTGTGGAAGGTCGTCAACAGGAACGTCCCGCCCTTGCGGGCCGCCGAGAGCATGTCGTACTTCTCGAGGAAGCTCGGATTGTGGCAGGCGATGAAGTCCGCCTGGCCGATCAGGTAGGGCTTGCGAATCTGCTGCTTGCCGAACCGCAGGTGGGAAACCGTCATCGCGCCGGCCTTCTTGGAATCGTAGACGAAGTAGGCCTGAGCGTAGTTGTCCTGGAGCTGATCGCCGATGATCTTGATCGAGTTGCGGTTGGCGCCGACGGTGCCGTCGGAACCGAGGCCGTAGAACATCGCGGCGTACTGGCCCGGCGTGGGCAGCTCGAACGAGCTATCCACCGGCAGGCTCGTGTTCGTCACGTCGTCGATGATGCCGACCGTGAAGCCTCTCTTGGGCTTGGCGGCGTTGAGACTGTCGAAGACCGCCTTGACCATCGCGGGCGTGAATTCCTTCGAGCCCAGGCCGTAGCGGCCGCCGACGACCACCGGGTACTTCTCGAACGGGGCGATGCCGTCGGCCATGGCCTCGCCGATCGCGGTCCGAACGTCCAGGTACATCGGCTCGCCCAGGGCGCTGGGGTCCTTGGTCCGGTCGAGCACGGCGATCTTCTTGACGGTCTTGGGCAGCACCGCCATGAAGTGCTTGATGCTGAACGGCCGGTACAGGCGGACCTTCACGACGCCGACCTTCTCGCCCTGCGAGTTGAGGTATTCGACGGTCTCGTGAACGGTGTCGGCCCCGCTGCCCATGATGATGATGATCTTCTCGGCATCGGGGGCGCCGACGTAGTCGAACAGATGGTATTGGCGCCCGACGATCTTGGCGAACTTGTCCATCGAGTCCTGCATGATCTTCGGCACGGCCTGATAGAACTTGTTGACCGTCTCACGGCCCTGGAAGTAGACGTCGGGGTTCTGAGCGGTGCCGCCCATCACGGGCCGGTCGGGCGTCAAAGCCCGAGCCTTGACCTGGGCCACCAGAGAGTCGTCGATCATCGCCCGCATATCGTCGTAGGTCAGTTCCTCGACCTTCTGCTCCTCGTGGCTGGTCCGGAACCCGTCGAAGAAGTGCAGGAACGGGATCCGGGAGGCCAGCGACGCCTGCTGGCAGATCAACGCGAAGTCCATCACTTCCTGTACGCTGGAAGAGCAGAGCATTCCGAAGCCCGTCTCGCGGCAGGCCATCACGTCGGCATGGTCGCCGAAGATCGACAGGCCCTGGGCGGCCAGCGAACGCGCGGTGATGTGGAAAACCGTGGGCAACAGCTCGCCCGCGATTTTGTACATGTTGGGAATCATCAGCAACAGGCCCTGCGAGGCCGTGAATGTCGTGGTCAAGGCCCCGGCGGCCAGTGCGCCGTGAACCGCGCCGGCAGCGCCCGCTTCCGATTGCATCTCGGTGACGGAGGGGACGGTCCCCCAGATATTCGGCAGGCCTTTGGCGGTCTTCGCGTCGGAGATTTCGCCCATCGGCGAGCTCGGCGTGATCGGATAGATCGCAATCACCTCGTTCGTCGCGTGCGCTACGTGCGCAGCCGCATTGTTTCCGTCAATCGTCACCATCTTACGCTTCATAGGGTCTCCATCTATCGTAAAAGCTGAAACAACAATAACTTAGCTTGAGAGCACTCCATTGCCGCCGGCCTCAGGACACCTCCTGCGTGCAGCTCCGGGCAAGAACGGGTCCCCTGCTCGTTGCACCCGGCGTACGAAGAAACGTCCTTTATACACTCGCAGGCCAGTGCAGGCAACAGAAATTCGAGACGAGCAACGCTGGAACCCCACCCCATGCTGCAATTCCCTCCCCTGCCTCGGTGCAGCGAAAACTGGCGATCAACACGCCTACTTATCCAGGCCGAAGGCCTCCAACCATTTGTCGGTTTCCCCGTCCGTGAGCCCTTCTCGCTTCTCCTCGGGCTCTTTTCGCCTTGGCTTCTTTCGGCTCAGTTCCCTTTGCACCTGCTGCCAAAAATCCTCCGATTTGAGGGCGGTAGCCTTTCGCTCGCCGGCGGCCTTGCGAAGCCGACGATCGCTGCTGACGACTCTCAGACGCCGGGGGGAAGTATCGGCCGTAATCTTTTCTTCAACGACGGTGTCCGCGTCGCGATGGAAACCTGCGAAGGACACCTCCAGGTAGTCCATCGTGTCGAACTGGCTCTTGTCCGAGGGCCCCGCCCCGTCGAAGACCACCTGTCCCGTATCGCCGATCTGGGTAAAGTATTTGCTCAACACGCGGCATAACTCGACCTCGGTCGTGATCTCGCGTTCGCCGAACCCCTCATGCAGCGCCCACAGCAGGTTGTTTCCATCGATAATCGTCATGCGTTTTCCTTCCCAGGTTTCTGGAAAAAGGGCAATTCGGCCTACTTTGAGGGGGAAAAATCGGTTTCACGATTCTTCCCCCTCAAACCGTGAATCCACGGACGAGAGCGCATCACACCTGATCCTTCAAGGAAATCGTGAAACAGATTTCCTTGAAGAATATAGGTCGAATTGCCCTTTTTCCAGAAACCCAGATCCTCAAGTCATCCTCGGGCCCCCGGCGGCGCGGTCGCTCTACCGACAATAACGCCCCACCCGGCCCTTTGTTCGCGATCCCCCAAGGGATTCGCGAGCATCGAGCCAGATTATGCCGCATCGGACGGACATCGGCAAGTACACAATAGCTCGCCAGACTATCCGGGGGCATAACCGTTCCTGTGGTTGCACTGACGCCGACGGGTTTCGATAGACTCGATGGTTGCGTTTATCGCGTCGGGGATACCGACGGGGAGGGGTCGCGAAGAAACCATCGGACGGTTGCCCCTATGAAGCTCGGCACATCCGAGACCTCGCCAGGGGGCCCCCAACGAGTTCCGAGGTCCCCCTCGCACACGTCCACGATAGGGAGCCTCTCGTCACCGACGGACGGTCCACGCTCCGTGTCAGGCCTGCCCCCCGTCTCCGCTGGTACCCCCAAAGCGATAAACGCACGCCGCGAACGGGACCGATCCACGGGGCTCGCGCAGGAACGGTCACGCACTCGATTACCCGCCTCTGACGCGGATCTCGTAGTGGACTTTGCGTTTCTCGTTGCCGTCGGCAGGTGTGGCCGATTCGAGCACTCCCGTCGATCCGGTTCGTGTGTAGCGGAACATCGCATCGCTGATCGGATCTTTGGGCACAGGGTTCTCGGTGACCTCGGCCAGAGTCGCAGGCAATTGTCCGCCATGCGAAGCCGCGTACGAGCGAATCGCCTCGACGCACTGCAGAGCCGCCAACTGACTCTCGAATCGCTTTACGACCAGCCTCGCCTGATCGTGCGATTTCTTCAATTCGCTCTCGATCTGTTCGACGGGCAGCTTGTCCTTCCACTCAGAGAGCGCGGCCTCCCGCTCGTTCTGGATCATCTTCTCCATACCGATGAACGGCCTCGGCAAACTCGCCAGCGCCGGGTAGAGATTCGGGACGCCGTCTCCCTGCACCCATTCCTCGACCTCTTTGCACATCAAGGTCCCCACAGCCATCCCGACCATTCCCTCGAGGATCGTCGGAGCCTGGCCAAGATGCCTGGCCATCCCGAATCCCGTCTGCAGAGCGAGAGCCGCCCCCTCATAGCCGTCGGACGCGATCTCCAGCTTCGCCCACAACCGGATGACATACGCGAGCCGGCGATATTCCTGCAGGTTCAGGTTCTGCGTCTGCTCGCCGGGCTTCCATTCGGGCCAGTTGCACTGGCGGCACTTCGTCGCCTTGGCCACGGCTTTGAGGCTGTCCATGTATTTCGACAGTTCCTGCTCCACCCGATCAAGCGGCATCTGGTCGATGGGCATGTCCACCCACTTGCGGATCTGATCGTCGCCCGCCTTGTCCGGCAAGGCCTCGATCGCCTTCCTGTACAAGGGGACCGCATCGGCGTCGATCATCGCCGACTCCGGCGGCAGGAGCGTCCATTTCCCAGGCTCGGCAACGATCTTCTGCGGCGAAAGCACCAGCGTCCCCGCTCGCCCCAGGCCGGAGATGCTCAGAACATACAGACCGACCAAACCCGCAATCACCCCGCTTCTCGCACACTTCATGTCTCGTCCTCTCAAAACAGATCGTTTCCCCTTCCGACTCCGACCGCCTCGCCGCGTGTAGCGTCCCCGACGGCCGCTATTCCCAAAGACGCACCAGCACGGGGGCTGTTATCCTGGAAATCGACAGAAGTTGATTCTCCCGAACGCCCATTCTCGCCCGGAACTACTCGGGCGAGATTCTGATCAGACTCGCAATCTGATCTACGAAAGCCTCCGCCTGCGGCATCCATGTGCAGACCTGCGGCTCCTCAAACCGAACGAAGTCCACGTAATCGCCCTCTTGGCGACGCTCAAACAGATCGTTGAAGATCCGAGCCGTCTCCGCACGAATCACATTCGTCTTCACGAAATGTCGATTGAAGAGGCTCCGAACTCCCGAATGCTTTGATGAGGAGAATCCTTCTTGCGCCAGAAGCGCCGAGACGACGTAGAAACAGGCGTAGTAGAGCCTGTTCACACAGGGATTCCATCGCTTTGCATCCGCCAGAATGCGGGCGTCCTCCAGAGACTCCCTTGCCCTCTGCAAACGATATACGACGAGATCTCTGGGCAAACCAGTCACAACACGATTCCCTCAAGTTCGACATTGCGGTGAAAGGGCGTGCCGTTCAAAGGCCCGCTGTTCCACTGTTCACGGTCTCGCACGATCGACGAGAGGACCTGATCGGACTCCCATTCGATTTCATAGAGACGGTGCCGAATCGCATCAATCCGAGCATCGTTGACTCGCCCGTCCACCAGGATCAGAAAATCCCAGTCGGAGTCCGCATTCGAATCGCCGCGAGCACGAGATCCATAGAGGATGACTCCGGCCGTCGGCTCAATGCCCAGGACAGCCTCCTTCACTTGCGTAAGCAGCGTATCGCGATCCATATCCGTATTATAGCCTCGCGTTGTGGCCCGGAAAAGCGTTCTTACAGTTCGAACCGCACTTCGCCGCCGACGATGGTTTTTTCGACCTTGCCCTTGAGCTTCCAGCCGTGATACGGGCAGTTGCGGCTCTTGGAGAGGAACTTGTTCACGTCGACCGTCCACTCCGCATCCGGGTCGATGATCGTCACGTCGCCCTGCTTTCCGCGAGCGAGCGAACCCTTCTCGATCCCGATGATTCTCGCGGGATTGGCGGTCATCATCCGGATCAGGCCGGGCCAGTCGAGGATCTTGGGCTCGATCAACGCCTTGATGTAGAGCGCCAGGGCGCATTCCAGGCTCGCAATCCCGAACGGCGCGGCCAGGAACTCCAGCTCCTTCTCGCTCTGCAAGTGCGGCGCGTGGTCGCTGGCCAGCGCGTCGACGAGCCCGTCGGCGATCGCCTGCTTGAGGGCCTCGGCGTCCTTCTGACCTCGCAACGGCGGACTGACCTTATAGTTCGTATCGTACGTCGAGCAGCACTCCTCGGTCAGCAGCAGATGGTGCGGCGTGACCTCGCACGAGACCGGCAGCGAGTCCTTCTTCGCCTGGCGGATCAGCTCGACCGCTCCGGCGGTGGAAATGTGCTGAGCATGGTAGCGGCACTGCGTCTTACGGACCAACTGGATGTCCCGCCAGAGCATCGCCTCCTCGGCCATCGCGTCCATGCCGGGCAGTCCGAGGATCGTCGACTGATAGCCGGCGTTCATCACCCCGCCGCCGGCGTAGCTGTTGTCCTGGCAATGCTGCGAGACCACCACGTCGAACATCTTGGCGTACTTGAGGGCCCTGAGCATGACGGCCGCGTTCTGGACGCCGCTGCCGTCGTCGGTGAAGCCGCGTGCGCCGGCCTCGGCCATCAGGCCCATCTCGGCCAGCTCGGCCCCTTCCCTCTTCTTGGTGATCGCGCCCATCACGTAGACGTGGGTCTTGCGGGTCTGGCGGCCCTTGCGGTGGACGTACTCGACGTCCGTCTCGCTCTCGATGGCCGGATTCGTGTTGGGCATGCAGACCACAGAGGTGAAGCCCGCCGCCACCGCCGCGGTCGACCCGCTGGCGATCGTCTCCTCTTCTTCGTCGCCGGGCTCGCGGAAATGGACGTGGAGGTCGATCAGGCCGGGAACGACGAGCTTGCCCGTCGCGTCGATCACCCGCGAGACCGTCTTTTCGACGCCGCCGTCCAGATGTCCGACCTCGGCGACCTTGCCGTCGAGGATCAGGACGTCGCACTGGCTGTCCAGCCGATTCGCCGGATCGATGACCCGCCCATTCTTGATCAGAACCTGATTCGCCATATCGCACCTGTGCCCCTGCAAAGACCACGAACAACCGCGATACTCATACCAGAAATCCGGGGAGATGAAAAGGGGTTTCTTGGCGTCAACCGCCGTGCGGCAAGGCGACAACCCGTTCGTAGTGACGCCGTGAGGCGTTATCTTGGAAAGTTTGAAGTGTGAAGTTTGAAGTAGAAAGTCAGAAGAGTGTCGAGTGGCATCCTCAAGTCCGCAGGACTTGGGGATGGTCTTGATCGCCATTCGAGTGTGCAACTGGTCCCGCCATCCCCAAACTTCGTTTGAGGCTGCCACGCGAAGTCACATTGCCAGCCATCACTATCCCGGCCCAAACAGAACCCTGCCGCTTGCCAATTGGGCGGCGGGCACTAGAATACAGCGATGCATGAGCTTAGGAATCAAATTCTGTGTGGGGACTGCGTCGAGGTTCTTCAGAAAGCGAAAGAGCCCTTCGCGGACCTCGTGTTTGCCGATCCCCCGTTCAACATCGGATACAAATACGACAAGTACCACGACGAGAAGGCCAACGACCACTACCTCGCCTGGACGCGAGACTGGATCGGCCAGTGCGTCCGCGTGCTCAAGCCGTCCGGCTCGATCTACATCGCCATCGGCGACGAATACGCAGCCCAGATCAAGCTGATCCTGGAAGACGAGCACAAGCTGAGCCTGCGAAACTGGATCATCTGGCATTACACCTTCGGCCAACAGACCAAGACCAAGTTCGCCCGCTCGCACACGCACATCCTCTATTTCGTAAAGGACGCGAAGCGTTTCACGTTCAACGACGATGTGGTGCGTGTGATTTCCGACCGCCAGAAGAAATACAGGGACAAGCGGGCCAATCCCACGGGCAAGATCCCCGACGACGTGTGGAACGAGTACGCGCGGATCTGCGGCACGTTCTCCGAACGGACGGGACATCCCTGCCAGATGCCCGAGAGCCTATTGGCCCGAATCATCCGCGTCAGCTCCAACGAAGGCGACTGGGTGCTCGATCCGTTCTGCGGGTCCGGCGTGACCGCCACGGTCGCACACAAGCTGGGCCGACGGTACACGACCATCGACCTGTCCGAAGACTACGTGGAAGCCGCGAAGAAACGAATCGCCGACTCCGTCGGTCTGACGCACGAGGTCGAAAGCGAAGGCTGGACGGAACATGCCGACGCCGAATTGAGATGGCTCTTCGGCGAGAACAAGGTTCCGCTCAGTCAGCTCTGCGAGAGCCGATTCCTCCTGACCCTGTTCACGAAGAAACTGAACCAGCGTTTGCAGAAGAAGTGCCCGTACACGACTGAACAAGTCAGCAAACGACTGAAACGGCTCGGAAGCAGCCTCAGTCCCCTCGATGCGGCGAAATCTCTGGAGATGGAGGCGTCCGGCGTTGAAGAGTGAGAAGCCCGCGAGCGTTGGACTGTGGAAGCGATGGATCGCAGGAGCGGTCGCACATCTGCGTACCCACGCAATCACCTATCCACTGTTCATCTTGGCGGCCCTGCTGCTGACCGTCATCCAACCGCCGATCGGTTGGCCGTTCTTCGCGTGGGCGGCGTTTGTGCCGTTTGCAGTGGCCTGCTCGCCAAAGGTGAAGGCCCGGGGTCTCGCCTGGGCGGCGTTCGTCATCGGGTACCTCTACTGGCTGGTCAACCTCTACTGGATCGCACCCATCACCATCATTGGGTGGCTCGGGTTGTGTCTCTACCTGTCGCTGTTCTGGGTGTTGCCGGCGGTGACGGTGCGGTTCGTCCGGGGCAAGGGGATTCCGCTGTTCCTCGCCCTGCCGATCCTGCTGGCCGGATGGGAGCGGCTGCAAGGCTTCCCCTGCGGCGGCTTCTTCTGGCGGTTCCTCGGGCACAGTCAATACGAGCGACTCGCGGTGATCCAGGTGGCCGACCTCGTCGGGGCGGCGGGCGTCTCGTTCGTCGTGGCGATGGTCAACGGTCTGATCGCGGATCTCGTCCTGTTCATCCGGCAGTCGCGTAGGGTGGGGCTTGCCCCACCGGAAACCATCGGACGGAAAGAATCGGTGGGGCAAGCCCCACCCTACATGCGAATGTCCCGCCGCGGGATGATCGTCGCAGGCGTTGTGGCGACCGTCGCCGTGGTCTCGGCTAATCTTATATATGGCCAATGGCGGCTCCGGCAGACGCCGGAACAGGTCACCGACGGTCCGCTGGTCGGCTCCCTTCAATCCAACGTGCCGCAGTCGGTCAAACGGAGCTTCAGCGAAAGCGGAATGCTCTTCGACGAGCTCATGGTCAGCAGCAAAGCCGCGGCGGACGCCGGGGCCGAGCTGATCGTCTGGCCCGAAACGATGGTCCAGGGCATCCTCGACCCGGGGCTCTGGCCCCACCTTCAGAACGACATGGAAGAGGATAAGGCGTTCCACAAAGCCCTGTCCGAACACGCCCAAGAGACCGGCTCCGCTCTCTTGGTCGGAGCCTATGGCGCCGAGATCCGCCAGAACCGTTTGGGCAAAAACTACCTGGCCAGCTACAACTCCGCCTATTATTATCGGTCCGACGGAACCCGCGACCCGGGGCGTTACGACAAGATCCACCTGGTGCTCTTCGGCGAGTACATTCCCTTCCAGCACCGGTTCCCCTGGCTGTTCGAGCAACTCAAGAAGTTCTTTCCGGAAGGGTACAATCCTAATTATTCGCTCGAACACGGGCGTCACTACACCCTGTTTGAGATGAGGCCGCCGCAGAAGGCAGAGGACGGAGGACAGAAGACGGAGGACAGAGGCGCAACCCTTCAAACTTCAAACTTCAAACTTCAAACTCCCCTTCGCTTCGGCGTCATCATCTGCTATGAGGATTCGATTCCGTACGTCGGACGGAACTTCACGCTCGACGACGAGGGCCGCAAGCGCGTCGACTGGCTGGTCAATATCAGCAACGACGGTTGGTTCGTCCGGTTCCCCAAAGCCGAGGGACGGGTGATCGCCAGCAGCGAGCTGTCCCAGCACGCGGCGATCTGCGCGTTCCGGGCCGTCGAGAACCGCCTGGCCGTCGTCCGCAGCGTCAACACCGGCGTCAGTTGCCTGATCGAATCCACCGGTCGGATTCGCGACGGATACCTGGCCGCCAGCGACAATTTCCCCGTCAAAGCGATGGACCGCACCGCTCTGGCTGGATGGTTCGTGGACCGATTGCCGATAGATAAGAGGGTGACCTTCTACAGCCGGCACGGCGAGTGGTTCGCCAACGGCTGCGCGGTCCTCTACGCCGGAGTTCTCTTCTGGCCGCTTGTGATGCGGTGGCGGCGAAGGTCGCGGAGAACCGACGCGTAAGCACGAAGTTCGAATTTCCCTCTCATGAGGTTCTGATGGCTCGAATCGGTCGGCTTGTCAAAGCGACGACGTTCAGTCTCGTACTGCTGCTGCTCCTGGGCAGCGAGCGGGCGGCTCAGTCGCGGTCTGCTCCGCTGCTGAAGAGCCCGGCCCCATCGCTCCAGCCGACGACGACCGAAGATCTTCAGACCAAGGCCCGCCAGATCATTTTCGAAGGACTGGCCGACTCCAACCCGCAGATCCGCGCCAACGCCGTCGAGATTGTGGCCACGACGCGAGACATCCGGCTGATGCCCAAAGTCCAGAAACTGCTGGCCGACGAGATCGTCCCCGTTCGGTTCGCCGCCGCGTTGGCGGTGGGCGACCTGGAGTATGCCCTGGCCCGGGACAACGTCGGCAGCCTGCTGAACGATCCGAATCCCAACATCCAAATCGCGGCTTCCTATGCGATGTTCCGCCTGGGCAATCCGGAGCACTATGAGGTTCTGCGAAGATCTCTGGACAGCCAGGACCAGACCGTGCGGGCCAACGCCGCCCTGCTGCTGGGCAAATGCGGCAAGCAGGAAGGAATCGCACTGCTTTATGAGACCTTGCAGCGGAACGACTCTTCCGAGAAGGTGATCGCCCAGGCGGTCGAGGCCATCGCCATGCTCAGGGACCCGCGGATCTATTCGCTCCTGTGGACGCGACTGATCAGCGCCTACGTCGAGGACCGCGTGTCGGGGATTCGCGGCATGTGCGCCCTGGGCACCCCCGACGCCAAAAGCGCGATGGTGACCATGCTGAAGGACCCGGTCCCGGAGGTCCGACTGGTGGCCGCCGAACAACTGGGCAAATTGGGCGATCCGACAGGCGAACGGGAGGTCCTGGCGATTATCGACAAGAACTTCCCCAGCGACTCCCCCCAGGGCCAATCCCAGGTAAAGATGCTGGCCGCGTTGGCCATGGGCGAGATCGGCGCCCCCGCGGTGACGAAACATCTGCCTTCCCTGCTCAAGGACAAGTCCAAAGGGGTCCGTTTGGCCGCCGCCAAGGCGGTTTTGCGGTCCACCACCAAGGGTCTCCTGCCCTAGTCAGACGTCCCCCACCTCAATTTACAGCGTTTATAACAGTTTCTATCTGGGCTATTTAGGAAAAATGACTTGACCTTTGCCTGGCAGAAGCGTAAAATTATGGCATAGCAGATGTGATAAAGCTGATTGGTGGTGAAAGGAGCCTGTCTTGAGCACGCTTACCAAGGTTCTGATCGTTTTGCTGACCGTTTTTTCGATTTTCCTGTGCGGCATCGTCGTCACGTACGTCGCCAACGCAGAGAACCAGCGGGAACGCGCAGACAACCTGCAACGCAATATCCAATCAGCCAAGGCCTCGCAGGCAGCGGCCGTGGAAGAGATGGAGACCGCCAAGAAGGCTGTCGAGGCCCTCAAGGCCGAGCTCAACGCTCAGATCACCGATCTGGACGCCAAGAACAAGGAACTGATCGCCCAGATGGACGATGTGAAACGACAGAACACCGTCTTGATGGCTGAGAGCCAGCAACAGCGTGCCTCCGCCACCATGGCCACCGAGTTGGCGAACAAGCAGACCGAGATGTTCAAGGCTGCCCAGACGCAGTTGTCGAGCCTGCAGGCCGATCAGAGCAATCGCGGCAAGGAGCTCGATGAGACCAACCAAATGCTCCTGGAGCGGATGGCTGTGATCGCCCAGCTCGAAGACAAGGTCAAGCGTCTGACGGAGGAAAATCAGGAGGTCGAGAACCGCCTGAACCAGTACCTCCAGCAGTACGGGCGGATTGCCGCAAAGGCGCCGACGACGGTGGCCCCGAGAACGGCCGTCCGTCCGGCAAGCGCCGCTCCCGCCGGTCAGACCCGAACGATCGCTCTGAACGGCCAGGTCACCGCCGTGGATATGAAGAACAAGCTGGCGGAGATCTCCATCGGAGCCGCCGCCGGCGTCCGGCAGGAAATGAAGTTCCACATTACTCGCGGCGACCGCTGGGTGGCCGACATGCTGATCCTGGAAGTCGGGCCGGACAAGGCCGTCGGCATCGTCGATCTCACGCAGCAGGGAATGCAGCCGCAAGCCGGTGACACCGTCGCAACGAATCTGTAAGCCGAGAGCGGTCGGCGGGCCAATGGGCCCGTGCCGCCAGGAGGTTTTCCGTCTATGAGTCCGATGCCTCAATCACGCGGGGGCAAGATCTCCCCTCCCAGCAATCTATACACTGCCATTCTAGCCGTAGCGTTTGGGGTCGTCTTGGCGACGGCGGCCTATGTCACCTTTGCGTGCCAAACCTGCTACGGAACGATTTTTGGCATGCCCTAGCGGAATTCCCTTGACGATACCGCCAAACGGCACTCAAAATATCCAATGGCAAACTGTGAAAGGAGTCGCCTGTGCTGTTGGACTCAATCCTTGGATTTTTCAGTATGGATATGGGTATCGATCTAGGTACCTGTTCCACGCTGGTTTGTGTCCGTGACAAAGGTATCGTCCTGAATGAACCTTCCGTGGTCGCGGTGCGCAAAGGCACCAACATCGTTTTGAACAACGGCGAAGCGGTCGGCCTGGTCGCACGCGAGATGCTCGGCAAGACCCCCGGCTCCATCAGCGCCATCCGTCCGATGAAGGACGGCGTCATCAGCGATTTCGAAGTCACCGAGGCCATGCTCAGTTATTTCATCCGCAAGGTCCACGGGCGCGGCCGACTGGTCAGTCCGCGCGTGGTCATCGCGGTGCCCAGCGGCATCACCGCCGTCGAGCGTCGGGCCGTCATCGACAGCGCCGAGCGGGCCGGAGCCCGCAGGGTGTACTTGGTGGATGAGCCCATGGCCGCCGGAATCGGCGCGGGGCTGCCCATCACCGAGCCGACCGCGTCGATGATCGTCGACACCGGCGGCGGCACCACCGAAGTCGCCATCATGAGCCTGGCCGATGTCGCCACGGCGACCTCCATCCGCGTCGGCGGCGACGACATGGATGAAGCGGTCATCAATCACCTCAAACGAACGTACAACCTCCTGATCGGCGAAGCGCGGGCCGAGAAGGTCAAGATCGCCATCGGCTCGGCCGCTCCGCTGGAGCAGGAACTGACGATGGAGATCGCCGGCCGCGACACGATCTCCGGTTTGCCCCGAAAAATTGTCATCACCAGCGAAGAGATCCGCGAGGCGTTGAAGGATCCCGTGGCGTCGATCATCGAAGCCGTCACGACCACGCTGGAGCGGGCGGAACCCGAACTGGCGGCCGATCTGATCGACAACGGCATCTGCATCTGCGGCGGAGGCTCCCTGCTGCGAGGCATGGACGGCGTGCTCGGCAACGCCACCGGCCTGAGAGTGTACCGGGCCGAAGACCCGCTCAGTTGCGTCGCCAGAGGCACGGCGGTATACTTGGAGAATCTGGAAATCTGGAAGGACACAATGGATCACAGCGACCGCGGGTACGATTGATCCCAGCGTCGCATCCCCCCGGCCACGGACGGCGGACATGGGGGCAGAATCCAGATAGGTGGGCGCGATCATGAAACGAAGACGGTTCAACACATCCAGAGGAATGCTCTTCACCTGGGGCATGGCGATCGGGTTGGCGTTCCTGTTCGTCGTTCCGCAAAGGGCGAGCGACCGGATGCAGTTGACCTATGCCCGGGTGTTTCGTTGGCCTCTGTCGGCCGGCCACGGCCTGACGCTGGCCGCCCGGTCGACCGCCCTGCCGCGGGAGGTCGACCCCGAGCCCAGCGAGGAGGTCCAGAGGATCATCGCCAATTTGCAGGCGAAAGTCCAGGAAGTCCAACGGCAGAACGCCGAACTGACGAGGCTGCACGCGGCGCCCGGGTGGGAGAACATCCCGCTCCTGCTGGCGCAGGTCTTCGGCCCGGCGGATCAGGAACGCAATGAGCTGATCATCGGGCGGGGAACGGACCACGGCCTGGCCGTCGGCCAGTTCGTGATGAGCCCCGCGAGCGAGGGCAGAGCCGACCAGAGCGTGATCGGGAGGATCTCCGGCGTGGACGCCAAGACGGCCAGGGTCCGCCTCATCACCGCCCCGTACGATCCCAAGACCTCGCGAAATCCGAAGGCATCGCGTGACGCCAAAACCCCCGACGATCCGAGACTCGCGGTCAGTATCGGAAACCTGAGCATCCAGCCCCCCATGGAGGGGCGAG
>CALMMH010000948.1 GCA_937868145.1 uncultured Phycisphaerales bacterium | reverse complement strand
TAACCTCCGTTCGAAAGGGGAATTGAGGTGAACACGAGGTGTCCCCGCGAAAGCAGGGGCACGGAAGCTAGTCCTACATCCATTCCCGCTCGATTCTCGCAGAGTTGAGAGAGCCGCATGAGTTGATGAGAGTCCTGCTGGAGTATTACTATGCAGTCCTTTATGCCTGTCGCCGCGATTGCTGTCGTCATGTTTTATCTGGTATGGGTCTATCGCAATCGCACGCGAGGCGGAGCGCCCGTTAAGGCCGCACCTGGAATGGACCGGCTCTGGGAACTGCTTTTTGCGGATCAGTCTCTGTCGGACTTTCTGTCCGAACAACCGGGCGTCACTTGGCCGGAACTCAGGGAAGCGTTAGAGGCCGGTCGACGGGGAAAGAACGATGATGCCGTCGCGGCACTCAAGAAGGCCCTTGCGGCGCCGAACCTTGAGACGCGAGTCGCCCTGCTGATCTGGAATTCGCTTCGTGAGATCGGGGAATCGCCGTCTGCCGCAGAAGCCGAAGTTGTGCAAGGCGTTGTGGTTGAAATTCCGATTCAGCGGGATGCAGTCGTGCTGGCCGTGTACAGGGACGGTCGCGCACGTTTGTTCAGTTGGAGGGGCAAGGCTCTCCTGTGGGAGCCGACGGGCGACGAGGAAGTCTCCTCGCTTCTGGAGCGGGTTCTCGCGGATAGCCAGGCTCTTTTTTTTATGGCCCAGCCCGGCCGCAAGTGCACCGCGATACCAGAGGGGACCAACAGGGTTACGCTCCTGACCTTTGGCGGCATCCGGACGTTTGACGCCAGGAAGTCGGATCCTCTTGCGCTTGACTCAAGCGTCGGTGCGCTGATCAAAGCACTCACAGCGAGAGAGACGAAATCGGTGCAAGGCGGGTGAGGTGGATCGAATGTTGACTGGGTCTTGAACTGTAAAGGAGGCCGCTATGGCGAGTAACGAAGTTGTGGAGTGTTGTCCGCGGTTTGATCCGGGACCGTGGGAGGAGAAGGAGCTGACCTGGCGGGACAAGCGGTTCGTGAAGGACCGCGTTCGGAGCTTTCTGCACATTCCGCTGAATTTCGGCTCGGTGATGGTGCGGAACATGAAGAAGATCGAGGCCGCCGGCGCCAAGTCGAACGACACGATCGTGCTGTGCGACGAGAATTCGCTCTGGGGGGCCGATGTTTACATCAGCGTCCCCACGGAGATTCCGGACTCCCAGAACGTCACGATCTGCGGCACGTTCGTCAGCAAGGTGTTCGAGGGGCCGTACCAGAACGTGCACAAGTGGATCGAGGAGACCAAACACTTCGTCGCCTCCCAGGGCAAGCAGATCCGAAAGCTGTTCTGCTACTACACCACCTGCCCGAAGTGCGCGAAGAAGTACGGCAAGAACTACGTGGTGATCCTGGCCCAGGTCTAGCGGACCATCTTCAGATCAGAGTCCTTACGAAGTGGTTGCGGGACCGATGTTCGATTTGGCTTTAACCGTGGCGGGGGAGCCGAGCAGGAGCGGCAGTTGCACAACCATCAGGCCGGAGAACATCAGGGCGCAGCCGAGCAGGTCGCGGGGAGTGAACCGTTCGTGCAGGATCAAGTAGCCGGACAGGGCGGCAAAGACGGTCTCCAGACTCATCACGATCACGGCGTGCGAGGGCGGCGAAGTCCGCTGGCAGACCACCTGGAGCGTGAAGGCGACGCCGGCCGAGAGGATGCCGCCGTAGAGGATGGGGATCGTCACCGGGACGATGGCGGACAGGGCGATCTTCTCGAACGCGACCGCCGGCAGCAGACTCAGGACCGAGCAGGCGAGGAACTGGATGCAGGCGATGTGGATCGGATTGGCTCGTTTGGCGAGATAATCGATCAGGAGCACGTGAATGGTCCAGAAGAGCGCTCCGATGAGGACCAGGAGGTCGCCTCTTCCGATGGTGAAGGATTCCCGGACGCTGAGCAGATACAGGCCCGCGACAGCCAGCACGGTGCCCGCCCAGACCGCCGGGCCGCACCGATGCCCAAGGAACAGGCCTGCGATGGGAACGAGCACGATGTAAAGGCATGTGATGAAGCTGGCCTTGCCGGCCGTCGTGTACATCAGCCCCATTTGTTGCATCGAGGCCCCGCCGAAGAGGGCCAGGCCCGCCAGAAGGCCGCCCCAAAGCAGGAGCCGCCGATTCCCGCCGGCGTTTTCGACTCTATCGCCGCGTCGAAACACCAGGATGATGGGCAGCAAAGTCAGAGACCCGACGGCGAAACGCAGCGCGTTGTACGTCATCGGGCCGAGGTGTTCCATGCCATATTTCTGCGCAATGAACGTCGTGCCCCAGATGAAGGCCGCCAGGAGCAGGAGCGAATCACTTTTGAGAGTCTTTGTCTGCATATTTTCGGGTCAATAAATGGATGCCGTCGGGTTCAGGGTCCGAGATCGCCGTCCGCCCCCAGTATTCAGTCCCGCGCAAGCGATGAACGCCATGATAGCGTTTCCCCCCGGGATTCTCAAGCCCGGATTCTCTCGGACATCCGCCCGTCGGTCCACCGACATTGACTTGCCCGCCGTGTAGTGCTATCATGCTCGCAGTTGCTCAGAGAGACGCACACGTTGCAGATGCCGGGTGCAGCAGGTCGGCTGACATCGTCGGACGCGTCAAGAGGAACGCAGGAGGTCATAGTGAATACCGCAAAGAATGAAGTCCAATCCCTGCTCCAGAGGCTGCCTGACGACTGCACGCTGGAGGATGTCCAGTATCATCTCTACGTGATCGGAAAGATACGCAGAGGCATTGAGAGAGCCGAAACCGAAGGGCCAGTCTCCCAGGAGGAAGTCGAAAGGCGGCTGAGCAAATGGATCTCCAGGTAGCGTGGTCTCCCGAAGCCATCGAAGACGTGGAGTCGATTGCGGAATACATCGGCCGTGACGAAGATCGTGGAAATGACGCGGGAGATTGGGAGTTTTCCCTGGGCAGGGCGGGTAGTGCCGGAACTGGGCAATGAGAAGATCAGAGAACGCTTCGTCTACAGCTATCGGATCGTGTACCGGATTGAGGACGACCGCATTCTCATTGTGGCGGCGATCCACGGGAACCGATTGATCGAGAACATCGCAGACAGATTTGAGGGCAACGAGTGATTACTGCCGGTAACCCGAGCGAGGTGAAGGCTTTTGCTGGTCGTCTTCACGCTGTCGGCAAACGCTGGCAGGGTGAGATGTTCGGCTGGTCGGCGGAGTATACTCCCGAAAGCCGCAAGAAGCCTTCCAGCTCGAAGATGCGATTCACGCCCGCGAACTTCTGCATAGGGGAGAGCGGAATCTGGTTCTTTTCGCTCATGTGGGAGCACGGAAAGAACAAGGAGCCCGTGGAGTTTCTGGATGATCGCGGGATCATCAAGGAATGATCGGGTACGGACTGTGGAGGAGATCGTTGCATGGACAAGGCTCACGTACTTCATGAGATCAAGCGAACGGCAGCCGCAAATGGCGGGGTGCCGCTGGGCCAACGGCGATTCTCCTCCGAGACAGGAATCAGGCGGTCGGATTGGTTCGGGACCTACTGGGCGCGCTGGGGCGAAGCTCTTTGCGAAGCCGGATTTTTGCCGAATCAACTCGATGACGCCTATGACAAGAGCGAATTGCTCGACAAGTTCGCAGAATTGGCCCTTGAACTCGGCAGACTGCCCACTGATGCCGACATGCGCCTCAAGGCTCACAACGATCCTGAGTTCCCAAGTAGCAGCACATTCCACAAACGGCTCGGATCAAAGGCGGAAATCGTTGAACAACTGACGGAACACTGCGGGGTTCGGACAGGGCTTGAGAACGTGGTCCGTTGGTGCGGCGAGTACGCACCTCGAAACAGAGATGTGCGAAACAAGTCTGAGGCGATTGAGGAAGTCGAAATCGGCTACGTGTACCTCGTCAAATCGGGCCGATTCTGCAAAATCGGCAGGACAAACTCCGTTGGCCGTCGCGAGTATGAACTCGCAATCCAACTTCCGGAGCAAGCCAAGACGGTTCACGTGATCCGTACGGACGATCCGGAGGGGATCGAGGCATACTGGCACAAGCGGTTCGCCCCGAAACGCAAGAACGGAGAGTGGTTTGAACTGGACGCTGTCGACATCGCTGCGTTCAAGCGTCGCAAGTTCATGTAGACCATGTGTCGGGGAAGGAACGGGCGTGCCAAAGGTCAAGTTGGTCAAGCCACTTGAAGGCAGACGGTTGTCAGTCACATTTGTGAACAGCGGCGTCTCCTGGAGCGACGACGTGGACCTGAGCGAGTACGAATTGTGGGTCAACGGCAAAGAACCCGCGATGACGGAGTGACGGTTCAGGGTTCTTGCGAGGTTCTTGTGAGGCGATGGAGGGCCTTGTCTTTGTCGATGGGGGCCATGTGGCTGTGTTGGACGGCCTCAGCGAGCGTCGCGATCGTTTGGTCGTAGGTGGCTCGGTCGACCGGGTAGGGGGTGGCGTCCTTGCCGCCGTGGGCGAAGGAGTAGCGGGCCGGGTCTTCGTAGGAGGGTTTGGCTCCGTAGATCACTTCACCGACCAGCGAGAGGGCCCGGACCGTCTTGGGGCCGACGCCTTCGGTGGCGATCAGTTGCTCGTAGGTCTTGGGGCGAGTGTCGCAAAGGAGGCGTAGGATTTTCTCCAGGTAGCGGCTCTTCGAGAAATCTTCCTGCAGGACCGGGTGATCCGTGAATTCCTTGTTCTCCAGTTCCAGGAAAGTGAGTTGCTCGCCTTTGTGCCGCAGGCTTACCATTTTGCTCAGCGGCGTTGCGTGGGCCCGCAGGATCTCGATGTCCTTCATGACGGGATTGAAGCCGGCGTCG
>CALMMH010000947.1 GCA_937868145.1 uncultured Phycisphaerales bacterium | reverse complement strand
GGCTATCCCGTCCTCGGGGAAATCGAGGGTCCCGGCGGTCATACGGGCACGATGGACCAATTCCGGTGGAACGTGGATCTGCCGGCCGAGGGCGTCGAACCCCAAATCCCCGCCGGCTACAGTCCCCTGTAACGGCAGACGGTTCGCTGAACAGAACCGTTTTCACGAGGGCCGGGCCCATGGGCTCGGCCTTCTTTTTGCGCTCTCTGACTTCGCACTTCACACATCCCACATCACACTTCCTCCATGTCCTTTTTCCACTTCGGAGAATAAAATGCCCTCCCCGGCGTAGTATAGGGTGAGAATGATCATTCTTGAGACCGTGTGAGCAGGCAGGCGATGTTCGAAGATGAAGTGCTCAAATGGAAGTTCAAACGGGGCAGCGACGACGCGTTGACGCTCATCTACGAGAAGTACCTCGAGCCGATGCTGACCCTGGCGATGGGTCTGCTCAACGACGCGGCGGCCGCGGAGGACGTGGTGCAGGACGTGTTCGTGTCCTTCGCCCAATCGCGACGCAACTTCCGCGTGCGGGGCAGCCTCAGCGGCTACCTGGCCACGAGCGTGGTCAATCGCGTTCGGGACCACAAGCGACGAAAGCGAAGGCAGGCTACAGCCCCGATCGAGTCGACGGAGCGCGTTCGAGAGCCGATGGGCCCCGACCAGGCGGTCATTCTGTCCGAGCAGGCCAGGCTGCTTGCCGACGCACTGGGCGAGTTGTCCGAGGATCAGCGGGAAGTCGTGCTGCTTCGACTCAAGGCCGACATGAAGTTCCGGGACATCGCCGGGCTGCAAGAGGTTTCCATCAACACGGTTCTGAGCCGATACCGGTACGGCCTGGAGAAACTGCGGTCCACTTTGGACGGCGAGGTAGAGAAATGGAACCGATGAGAAGTATCGAAGAGACAGTTCGAGGCAAGTTCAACGTCGCCGCCGGACCCATGTTGCGCGATCGCGTGCTCGACCAAGTCCGGCGGGCAGCGGAACAACGTGAAACAGCCCCGGCCGTAGGGAAGCCGGGCGTAAGGAGAATGATCATGAAGAATTCAGTTGTGAAACTGAGCATCGCGGCGGCGATCATCGCTCTCGTGGGTTTGGGAATTGCGGAGTTTATCGGAACCGGCAAAACCTCCGGAGTCGCCTGGGCCGAGGTCGCCCAGAAGGTCAATGCCAGCCGAGGAGTGGTTTTTCGCGTGCGAACCACCGGGTCTCAAGACCCCAACAAGGACTGGCCCAATGAGTGCACGACAACCCGGCGTTCCCCGAAGTACTCGCGGACGGATTGGCTTCGTGGTGGCCAGCCCAATCGAACGGTCAGTTTCAATCTGGACACCAGGACCATGCTCTGGCTCGATCACGGAAGAAAGGCGTATGCCACCGAGACGATGGCCGAGGAAGACGTGCAATCGATACGGAACGAATGGTCGGACCCCAAAGCCTTGCTCGATCTGCTCATGTCCGGCGGATACAAGGAACTGGGCCGCAAGACGATCGACGGCGTGGTCTGCCAGGGCATCGAAACGACAGACCCGGCCGCCGCCAAAGTCAGCTTCCCCGTCAAGAGCCTGACCGCCCAGATGTGGGTTAGTGTGGAGACGGGCTACCCCGTCCTGGGAGAGATCGAGATCGTGCGGAAAAACGCCGTCCAGCCCCAGACATCCACGGCAGACCAGTTCCAATGGGACGTCGAGATCGGGACGAGCGAAATCGACGTCGCCATCCCTCCCGACTACCAATTGATGGATTAGCGGACAGCCTGTTTCAGACGGGTCTTTCCTTCCGGCCGGGGATCAACCATCCTCGGCCTTCTTCCTGCGCGGTTCACTGTCCCAAGGCGTATAGGTGGTCCATGGTCCGCAGGTAGATCTTGTTGTCGGCGACCGCCGGCGTGGCGTAGATCTTCTCGCGAAAGTCGTTCCTGCCCAGGACCTTCAACTCGTCGCCGACCTGGATGACCGTGACGACGCCGGGAACGGAGGCCGCGATGAGCTTGTCGCCGGCGACGACGGGCGAAGCGATGTACTGGCCCGAGGCTCCGATTCGCTCGCGGAAGATCTCCCGGCCGGTCGCGGCTTCCAGGCAAGTCAGGACGCCGCCGTCCCGCAGGAGGAAGATCCTCCCCTGGCAATACAGCGGCGAAGACGTCTCGGGAATGCCGCGGGCAATCTCCCACGCTACGTGCGACGGTCGCGTGTCCTGCGTCGCGCCGGGCCGGATCGCGACCAGAGTCGGGGAACTGCGCGCCGCGAAGCCTGCCATCGTCTGCATCCATTCGCCTTCGCTGATGATTCCATTCTTGTCCTGGTCGAACATTCGTTGGAGCGAGTCCATGTTGCCGATCGGCATCGCGTAGCCGGGATTGTCCTTGGGCAGTTCCGGCCGCTGGATGAAACCGAAGCCTTCGGTCATCTCGTCCCGCTGGATCTGGTTGTCGTGATTGCGGTCGAACTCCTCGACCGTCGTCTTCCACATGCTCGCGGCGTCCAACTGCTCGTCGCCGCGTCCGCCCAGGGCCGCGGCGCTCGCGAACAGAAGTCCCTCGCCGGCCACAGGGACGCCGACGGTCTCGTCGCAAAAACCGCCGGCCCACCAGATCTCCTGCCCCGTGGCGGGATCGTAGGAGGTCAGTCGTCGGGAGCCCAGCACAATGAGTTCCTCTTTGTCGTCGTGACGCCAGATCATGGGCGTCGACCAGCCGGCTTTGAACAGCAGCCTGGGGGTCTCCCAGACCGTCTCGCCGTTGTCCTGCCGGACCGCGAGCAAGCGGGAGGAGCCGTTGTCGCCGTCCTGAACCAGGATCACTTTGTCCTCATACAAGATGGGCGAGGTGGCGACGCCGTACTTGCTGCCGGGCGCGTCGAGTTTGCGACGCCAAATCTCGGTTCCCGCGTGATCGTAGCAGACCAGACCATACGTCCCGAAATAGGCGTAGACGTGCCGGTCGTCCGCAGCCGGCGTGGAGGATGCGGCGTTGTTCAACGCGTGAAAGCTGCCTTCCGTCTCAGCCTGGACGACCTGCCGCCAGAGAACCCGGCCGTTGTTGCGATCGACCGCCATCGTCATGAGTTCTTTCCGGTCGGCGGGCTCGTATGCGGTGAGGAAGACGCGGTCACCCCAGATGACGGGAGACGAGTGTCCCGTAGGAATTGAGGTCTTCCACAAGACGTTTGAATCGGGCCCGAATTGAATGGGAATGCGATCCGCCTGGGCGACGCCCTGCCCGTTGGGGCCGCGGAACTGATTCCACGTAGCTGTCCCCTGGTGGGCAAATGCCGCCAGACCGGACAAGACAATCGTAATCGCAGAAACAACCACAGTCGTCAAACAACGCCCACATCCGAATCCCATGAACTCTCCTGCCAACCGCACGAAACCATCATCACTTCGGACGGCGGCCTACCTCGCCGCGAGGGGCAGCCGCCATGCGATGCCGGATTCCGCAAGCCCCTATCCGGGTGGCAGCGACAAGCGGAGTCTTCGGAGCTTGTCGATGGCTTCCTCGCAGGGGCAAGACCATCGGCAAACGAGTTTGCCGCTGCCACGCAGAGTCGAGGACGGACGATTCCCGGCACTTCGCGTCCACGCGGCTGTATCCTTCCAGGGACCGGCGCCACCGTATTCCGGCCGCACCCTCGCCGACAGGCGGGGGCACCCGATACTATCGCAGAAATCGATCCCCCGCGATACGAAAACCGGCAGGCTCGGTGTGCTATAGGGAAAGAAAGATCTTTCCCCGACGCGTAGCGGCGCTGCAGATTATGGTACGATGCGTTCGATGATGGAAGACCGGTTCCTTATCTGGCGATTCAAACGCGGCAGTCAAGACGCCCTGCGGCGGATCTACGAGAAGTACAGGCTCGATCTGCTCAAGCTGGCGATCTCGCTGGCGGGCGACGTCCATGCGGCCGAGGACGTCGTGCAGGACGTGTTCGTCGGCTTCGCCCAAACCGGCAGCAGGATTCAGCCGGCCGGCGACCTGCGGAAGTACCTTGTCACCTGCGTCGCCAACCGGATTCGCAACCGCCGGCGCGACCAGGGACGGCATGAAACCGCGGGCATTGACGAAGCGGAATGGATCGTCAGCGCCGCGAAACGGCCGGAGCAGTGGGCCATCCTGAACGAGGAGCTTCGGTCGCTCAGCGAAGCGATGGCCCAGATCCCCTACGAGCAACGTGAGGCGATCGGTCTGTACATGGAAGGCGACCTGACCTTCCGCCAGATCGCCGAGATCCAGAACGCGTCGATCAACACAGTCCAAGGCCGATACCGGTACGGCATGACCAAATTACGAACCCTATTGAACGGCGAGTTGAACCATGAAGCCGGAGCGTGACATACAGCAGTTGTTCCACAGAGCGGCGGTCGGAACCGACGCCGGGACGGACGAGAAGGTCCTGGCGAAGGTCCTGGCCGCCCACGAAACCACAAGTCCAACCGGTTCGCCCCCGAGCCGGTCGAACGTAAGGAGTACAATCATGAGAAGTCCAATCACAAGATTCGCAATCGCCGCAGCGGTCCTCGTCGCGGCGTTCGTCGGCATCAGCCAACTCGGCGGTTCCTCCACAGGCGTCGCCTGGGGCGAGGTCGCCCGAAGAATCGAAGCCAGCCGCGGCGTCACGCTTCGCTGCACAGAGACTACGTCATTCCTGCCCGGCGACGGCGGTCATTCGATCAAGTACCTCGATCCCACACACTCCCGAACGGACACCTACAAAGACGGGCAGATCGTCAAGACCTTTTACAACGATTTCGAGACAATGACGCTCACCGCCGTCTTTCACACACACAAACATTATGTATCCGGGCCAATCGACAGCCGCGGGGAAGGATTCCTCGAAAACCAGGAAGACTGGACAAACCCCCGATACCTGGTGCAGACCATCCTGTCGGGCGAGCACAGAGAACTCGGACAGAAGACCGTCGATGGCGTCAAGTGCGAGGGCATTGAGACGACCGACCCGAATGTCATGGGCCCCATGCCGGGATCGGTCACTCATCTGAAAGTGGAGATGCAGCTCTGGATCGATGCGAAGACGCAATACCCCGTTCGGTTCGATGCGAGGATTGATGCAGAAGCAGAGGGGGAATCGATCTCATCGGAGTGCGTCATGGACCAATTCCGCTGGGACGTGGACCTGGACCCAAGCCTCTTCGAGCCGAACATCCCGGCCGATTATCTCGACATCTCGCCGTGACACATATCCGAACACACACAATCTCCACAGGCCGGGCTGCACAACCCGGCCTGTTCTCTTGGGCGGCGGAAAGAAGGCTCTGTCGAAGATAGGTCATCGAATGGGCAACTGGCGAATTCGCGCGTTTGAATCGTCCACTGTGACCGCACATCCCCGACGCAGAGCCGGCTCGATCTGAGGAAGAACCTGCCGAAGCCTTTGCGTCACGACTTCGGGGGCCGTATCGAGCAAACGCAGGGTCACCAGACTTGGCCGATCGTGGCCGCCCAACGCCAGCAACGCGGAGAAGTCCATGTCCTGTGTGATCACAACCCATCCCTGCCGCCGCGCCAAGTCCAGGATATCCCTATCGGAGGCGTTCGCAGGAAGGACGCTCGACACCCTGATGATGTCCACCCCCTCCGCCGCGAGCGCAGCGACGGTCAAAGGCGACAGGTTCATATCCGCCAGGAATTTCAGGGGCATCGTTGTCATGGCTCAAGCCGACAAAGCCGAGATCTGGTCCGAAACCACCCAAGCCGCGTAGCGGATGGCCTGCTGCACGTCTTCAGCCTCCAATTCAGGATATGCGGCAAGGACCTCTTGAGTGGATTTACCGCCCGCCAGCATCTTCAAGACGACGCTGACGGTGATTCGCGTGCCCCGCAGAGTGGGTTGTCCAAGGCAGATATTCGGGTCGACGGTGACGCGATCCAACTTTTCCATTGTCTGATCCTGCGCAAATCGCTCGTTGCTGCCCGTGAGAGACTGACTTCATTGTAGCATGCTCGATGCGGAGGTCAATCGGCCTTTTCTTTTGCGCGGGGGAAATCCGCCGGGGGTATACTAAATCCGCGAGCCAAGCGTGGTATAGGGTGAAAACGGTCGTTTGGGTACCTGTGAGCAGATGACGATGCTGGAAGACGAACTGCTGAAATGGAGGTTTCGGCGGAATAGCCGCGAGGCGTTGGCGAGAATCTACGAGAAATACCTCGATTCGATGCTGACGCTGGCGGCGGGCCTGCTGAACGACGCCAACGAGGCGCAAGACGTCGTGCACGATGTCTTCGTCTCCTTCGCGAGGTCTGCGTCGGCCTTTCGCCTCAAGGGCAGCCTCAGCGGCTATCTGGCCACCAGCGTCGTCAACCGCGTGCGGGATCGTCAGCGGCGTCGGTGCAGGCAGGTCCGGTGTAGGGTGGGGCTTGCCCCACCGGAGAACGCTGCGGCCTCGCCGGACGACGAGGTGATCTTCACCGAACAGGCCTGCCGGCTCAGCCAGGTTCTCGCGGAGTTGCCCGAGGAGCAGCGGGAGGTCGTGCTGCTGCGGCTCACGGCCGACATGAAGTTCCGGGACATCGCGAAAGTGCAACAAGTGTCCATCAACACGGTTCAAGGCCGGTACCGGTACGGCCTGGACCGCCTGCGGTCGATGTTGAACGGCGAGGTGAAAAAATGAAACCCAAGAAAGAAGTCGAAGAGGCCATTCGGAGCAGGCTGCGTTTCACCGCCGGCTCGACGTTTCGCGACCGACTCTGGACGGATGTCGCAAACACTCACGAGGAATCCACGAAAATCAGCCCGGCGTCTTACGGTTCGGGCTTAGGGAGAAGAATCATGAGAAACCCAATCGCAAAATGGGCTTCTGCCGCGGCGGTGCTCGCGGTGACAGCGACGTCGATCCTATTCCTGAGCAGGTTCAGTCAACCGGCGTATGCGCTCGACCAGACCGTCGAGGCCCTCCAGAAGATCCAGTTCGTGCATGTCGTTGAACGCAACGATATGGGCGTCATCGAGAAAGAACGATGGATCGAGATCGGCCAGGACGGCACGCAGGTCCGCTATCGACAGGACACACCGCCGTATCTCTTTGTCATCGACGACGGCAAATCCGTCGCCCGATACCACCCCTACGCGAAGGCGGTGACGTTCCGTGATCGAAATGAGATACGGTACGAGTGGATCAGCAATGTGGGACAGGCCTTCGAGAACGCCAGAGACGAAGGGATGATCCTGGAAGAGAATGCCGACTACCACGGTCGACGAGCCCACAAAGTCTGGTGGCCGGCGAGGCGAGACGTGTGCTATGTGGACCCCGCCACCAAACTGCCCATCGCCATCGGGAACACCCAATTGAGCTACGAGCAGCCACCTGCGGGGACATTCGACATCACGGTCCCTAGCAGCCGTTTCGATGACTATACCGTGGTCAAAGACGTCAACGAGAGCGGCTTCCATGCCCGCGTGGAGCTGATTCAGCCGGATGAGCATCTGGCCGAAATCGTCAACGCAGACGATGTCATCGAACTTCACCGCACGGGTCCCTACACCTACGAGGGAGACCTGGACATACAGGTCAAATGCAGCACCGACATCGAATGGGCCCTCTCCATGGTGGTCAAGACCGAGGGCCTTCATGGCTTCCATTCGTGTTCATGCTCGATCGACAGATGGGACATCACGAAACCCGGCGGAGTGGCCACCGTCGGCGTCAAGCTCACGGAAGGACAGACCGTGGACACGACGCAAGACGCCAACGATGGCGCGCGGCCCGCCTGGCGGCCACCAATCCGTCGGGCCGGCGAAACCATCGCAGATACGGCGCAAGACTGCGACATTGGCGCCGTCACACTCAAGGTTTCGCGAAGGCTGGCGCCGATGGAAGACGTCATGACTCTGTTCAGACTCGGACTTTCGCTCTACGACGCGAAACGATATGACGATGCATTGGCTACTTTCGAGAAGATGGCGGCTCTGGATGGGCCGGACCAAGAAGAT
>CALMMH010000946.1 GCA_937868145.1 uncultured Phycisphaerales bacterium | reverse complement strand
TTCAGAGCGGCCCAATGGAGGGGGGTGATGCCGCCCGGCGCTCTTGCATTCACATCGGCGCCGCACTCGATCAGAAAGGCGACCATGCGTTGTTTCCCCTCGTCGACGGCGTTGTGAAGCGGGGTGTAACCATCCGTGTCGACCATGTTCACGAGAACCTTGGCGTCAGTGGAGGCTCGAATCCGATCCGCGAGGGATCTCAGTTCGTGACGAGCTGCGAAGAGCAGAAGCTCCTTCATGCCGGCGGCGCACGCCGCATCGACCCTGACGCCTCGATTCAACAGCAACTCGACGGTGTCCGCGTGATCATTCTCGGCCGCATAGCAGATCGCATTCCATCCAGCTTGCGAGACGCCGTCGACATCCGCTCCTTTATTCAGGAGGAACTCCACAACCTCCGTCCAGCCCTCCGCCGCCGCGAGTCGTAGGGGGTCTCCCCGGCCCGCATGGATGTCCGCCCCTCGATCTACGAGCAACTGTACCAGTTCCAGGTTTCCGGCCCACGCCGCCCAATCCAGCGGAGTATATCCCTCATCCACAGGATTGACGTCCGCTCCATTGTCCAGAAGCAACTGAACAATCTTCTTTTCTCTCGGGACGCCGAAGCCGACGGCCTGTTGGAGGGGCGTGCGACCGGAGCTGTCCTTTGCATTGACGTCGGCCCCGTTGGCGATCAGCATGCGACACCGATCGACGTCCCCCCACTGCATCGCCGTCTCCAGAGGCGACGCGGTCTTTGCGGAGTCGGGTGATCTGTCTTTGCAGCCGCACGCCAGAAGGGTTGCCGCTACGATCGTCCAGGCGAATCCTCTCAATCTCATACAAGCACTCCCACAGAGTCAGTAGTATTATAGGCGTGGTTCCGGCGGTCGTCCATGGCTGTGGTGTGAGTGGACTTGTGCCGGCTGGAGGCTGGCGGCTCGAAATGGAAACAACGTGAAACGGATTGTCTCGGTGTCGCGGCGGAGGGAGGTTCCGGCGTTCTATGAGCGCTGGTTCATAGAATGGGCACGCGCAGGGATCGTCACGTCAGACGCGCGGCGATCGTCTGCTGGAAACTCTTCACAACTCCCGTCATTCTGTTATAATCCGCGTCGATGATGCAGGCGGGGCCCTGAAACGAGCTGATTCCGGGAGCGACGAAGATGGCGGATACAGAGGACCGAAAGAACGAGACACCAGAGGCAACGCCGGAAGACCGCGTTACACGAGGCACAGACTCCCCGGCCGTCGGCGAGACTCGATGTCCGCTGTGCGGCGGGCCGGTCAAACGTGCGTGGAGTGACGTGTCCGTGGCGAATCTCGCGACGTTCCTCATCTTTCTGGCACTGACGCCTGTCGCACTCCGCGCGGGTGTCGGCGGCGGTGGAGCCGTGTTCGCCGTTGCGGCTCTGGTGTTCGGCGGCATCGTATTGCTCTCGTTTTGGACGCTGCCCGTGACGGGAGCCATGGCGGTGGCGGCGCAGCCTCGCTGTCGTAGTTGCGGGCGTCTTCACCTGCCGGCGCTGGACGCGGCGACAGCGAGCGGCCCCATGCCGTTTCCTTTGCGGTATGCCATGATCGGCAGCCTGGTCCTGCTGGCAGTCCTGATCGTCGGCCTGGAATGGTTCCGAAGCGCCCCCGGCCAGGAGACGGGGAAGGTAGAATTGACGTTCGCCTTGCGCATCGTGATGGCAGGGTTTGCGCCGGGCCTGGGCGTGCTGGCGCAGACGATGATGTGGCGCAGGCTGCGTCCGCGCATGGGTAGCGTTACCAGGCGGAGTCTCCTCCTGCTTCCGACCGTGGCTCTCGGCGTGGGCTGGATGGCGCTTACGGGGTATGACCATTGGGCTCTCAGTCGCAAGTACGAACCGATCAAACGGTCTCCCATCGTGCTCAATCGAGCGGGACTGGCCCCCTTGCCCGATTCGGCGCGCGACGTGAGAGTGCATGCCTGGGGGTTCCTGATGTCGGGCAAGTACACGCTGCGGTTCACCGCCGATCCGAACGACATCGAGCACTTCCTGGCTGCCTCACCCAGCCTTGAGCGAGTCATCGCTCGGACTTATTCGCGTGAGCGAATGAGGCTGCGGGGCGGGGATGATGTGAGGTTCTCCGACCGGTACGATGCCCAGGGGAATGAGTACTTCATGCCGGAGTGCGATGTTCCCGCCTGGTATCGGCAGGAGATTCGCGGCCCTGGCAGACGCTACGAGATCAACTGGTACGATGGCAAGTACCGGGGCGAACTGCTGGTTGACGATGAGGAACACGCCGTCTACGTCCATGTCGACCGTTACTAGACGGATTGCGCAGGGCACGATCCGCATGTGCCTCCGTATTCTCGCGCACACGCCGCGGCCAGACTGCTACAATGCGTCTTGATGACGACGAATCACAGACGTGGGCCTGTATGAAACAGATCATCTCGGTATCGCGAAGAACGGATGTGCCGGCTTTTTATGGACGGTGGTTCATGGGCCGGGTGCGCGAGGGGTTCGCCGGCGTGGTGCACCCCTTCGGCGGCAAGCGATACATCGTTTCGCTGCGGCACGAGGATGTGACGTGTTTTGTCTTCTGGTCGAAGGATTTCACGCCGTTCGTCGAGCACCTCGACACGCTCGACCGGCTCGGGCACCGGTTCTATTTCAACTACACAGTCACGGGCGTGCCGTCGGTCTTCGAGAGTGAGGTGGACAAAGCCGTCGCTCTGCGGACGCTCAAGGACCTGAGCCGTCGCTATTCGCCTGCGCACATCAACTGGCGATTCGATCCCATCGTGTTGTCGAGCGTCTGCGACGGCGAGTTCTACCTCCGCGAGTTCACGAAACTCGCCTGTGAGTTGGAGGGGCTCGTCGAGCGGTGCTACTTCAGCTTCGTTATGCCCTATCGCAAGGTGGATCGCAACTTCCGCCTGTTGGAGCAGACGGAGAACCTGCGGATCGTCTACGCCTCCGAAGGCGAGCGAATCGAACTGGCCGCCCGGCTGGCCGAGATCGCCCGCGAGCACGGGATGCGGATGCACTCCTGCTGCGGCGAATCCCTTCTCTGCGAAGCGATCCAGCAAGCCCATTGCATCGACGGTTCGCTCATCGAGCGGTTGTTCCACCCGCAGGACCTCGTCTGGAACGAAAAGCCCACGCGGCCCGGCTGCGGCTGCACGGAGAGTCTGGACCTCGGCACGTACGATACTTGCCCGCATGGTTGCGTCTACTGCTACGCCAACGCGAACAAAGCTGTCGCCCGCCGGGCGTTCGACGAACACGATCCCGCCTCCGCCTTCCTGGGTTTCTCCAAGGCCCGATCCGACGAATGGGTTCGCGAACTACGCCGGGAAACGCTGTGGTGAGACCGCCAAGAGCGTTGTAGAGACATCGCTTCTGGCGGTACAATGGACTCATGTCGAAAGATAGAGGTCAAATCGCACCGGATGTCATAGCCAGTGTTGAGCGGTTTCTGGCTGTTGTTCGCCTGCACCTGCGGGTCGATGCGGCGTACCTGTACGGTTCTCAGGCCACAGGCGCGGCGTGTCCCTGGAGCGATATCGACGTGGCGGTCATATCACCGGATTTCTCTGATGCTCTTTTCCAGGACCGCATTGCCTTGATGCAATGGGCGGCCGCTATCGACGATCGCATTGAGCCCCAGCCGTTTACACCGGACCGATTTGGTCCCAACGATCCGCTGGCCAGTGAGATCTCTCGCAGTGGTGTTCGCCTGCTGTAGTTGTGGAGGAGTTCCCTGCCTGGAGCTTCTGAAGAAAGTCGCGAAATGGGGGAGTCGGGCCCTATCGCGGCGAGGCGACGGCGAGTTTGAGGACCAGTTGCTCGATGGCGATCGCGGTTTGGGCCTGGCCGGTCTTCGTGGCATAATCGACCGCCGCCAACTCCTCCAGAACGCCCGCGATTTGCGAGAGCGTCATTCGTTGGAGCTGGGCGAAGAAGCGATCCTTGTTGTAGAAGATGCGGAGCTGCTTGGCGACGTCGATCGGGCTGGTTCGTTTCTCCAGGAGGACTTTGGCCTGGAACATCCGCCGGAGGTGATAGGCGAACGCGCCGACCACGGTGTACTCGGCGGTTTTGTCCTGCTCGAACATGTTGCGCAGACGCGTCACCGCCTGGCCTGCGTTGCCGGCGGTGATCGCGTCGATGACCTCGAACGCGCCGTACACGCGATGCCGGCCGATCAGCGACTCCACATGGGCGGCGGTGATCATCTTTCCCTCGCCGGCGAACAGCATCAGCTTCTCCAACTCGTTATAGAGTTGAGCCAACTCGTCGCCGATCAGTTCGACGAGCATTTCCGCGGCGTCGCGGTTGAGCTTGATCTTGTGCTTGGCGATGGCGTGTTGCACGAGGTGTTCGCCCAGCTTCCATTTCGGCGGCGATTCCATCGTGGTCAGCGAGCCGACCTTGGCGAGCATCTTGGCCAGTCTCGTGCGGGCGTCCCAGCTTCCGACGGCGAGGATGAGGACGCCGGTGGCGGCGGGCTTCTCGAAGTACCGTTCGAGGAACTCGCGGTGCTTGGAGATGAAGCCGTCGGCGTTCTTGACCAGGACGACGCGCTTGTCGGCCAGGAACGGGACGGTCTTGAGTTCGTCGAGGACTTCCGAGACGACCGCTTCATCGCCTTCGACCGTCAAGAGGGCGGTCATTCGCTGCTGGGTGTCCAATAGCTCATCGACGAGCTCCTGGGCCTTGGCCCCGACGAGCGATTCGTCCTTGCCGGCGATGACGTGAATGCGATCGGTCATTGAGGATCGGTCCGACGCGAGGAGGTCCTATTCGTCCGAGGAGTCCTCTTTGTCCGATAGGACCCATAGGACAGAGAGGACGAATAGGACCCGTCTCACGCTTATCTTACTGCTCCGGCGCCGCGCCTTCTTCGCCTTCGAGATCCTCGGCGGCGATCTTCTCGGCGGCCACGAGCTTGTCGTCTTCTTTCAGGTTGATCAGGCGGACGCCTTGCGTATTGCGTCCGATGGAGCGGATCTCGTCGAGACCGGTGCGGATGATCATGCCGTTGGCGGTGATCAACATCAGATCGTCGCCCGGCAGGACGGACTTGAGCGAAACGACCTTGCCGTTGCGGTCGCTGGTCTTGATGTTCTTGAGACCCACGCCGCCGCGGGTCTGGTCGCGGTAGTTCTCGACGCCCGTCCGCTTGCCGTAACCCATCTCGCAGACGGTGAAGAGGGCCGCCTTCTCGTCGGGGATGACCATGCCGACCACCTCGTCGTTCGGCCGCAACTTGATGCCGCGGACGCCCCGCGAGGCCCGGCCCATCGAGCGGACCTGCTTCTCGTCGAATTGGATCGTCATGCCGTCGCGCGTGCCCAGGATGATGTGGTCGCTGCCGGTGGTCAGGGCCACGCCGATCAGGGCGTCGGTCGGATCGAGATTGACCGCGATCACGCCGCTCGAACGCGGGTTGCTGTACTGACTCAGCTCGGTTTTCTTGACCAGGCCGTCCTTGGTCGCCATGACCAGTTGTCGCGGCGTGGCGCCTTCGGGGTCCTCGAAGCTGCTGACCGAGATGATCGAGGCGATCGTCTGATTCGCCAGGTTCAGCAGGTTGGCGATGCTTCGACCCTTGCTCTGGCGGCTCATCGCCGGCACGTCGTACACCCGCAGCCAGTAGCACCGGCCGCGATTGGTGAAGATCAACAGGTAGTCGTGCGTGGAGGCGACGAACAGGTGCTTGATGAAGTCGTCCTCCCGGAGGTCGGAGCCGATGATGCCCCGGCCGCCGCGGCCCTGACGCTTGTAGGTGTCGATGGGCATCCGCTTGATGTAGCCGGCGTGGCTGACCGTGACGATCACGTCCTCGTCGGCGATCAGGTCCTCGATGTCGAGGGCCTCGACGCTGCCGGCGATCTGGGTTCGGCGTTTGTCGCCGTACTTCTCTTTGATCTCGGCGATGTCGCTCCGAATGATGTCGAGCAGGATTTTTTCGTCGGCCAGGATGGCCTCGTAGCCTTTGATCTCCTCGACCAGGCCGGCGTAATCCTTGGCGAGCTTCTCGATTTCCAGACCGGTCAGGCGATGCAACTGCATGTTCAAGATCGCATCGGCCTGCGGGCCGGTGAGGAACTGGTCGCTCTTGCTCTTCTCCCGGACGAACTCCGCAGGCAGGAGCTTTCGGAGCGTCTGGCTCTCGGCCAGGCGGAGGGGCTTCTTCATCAAGTTGATCTTGGCCGTCGGGACGTCGGGCGATTTTTTGATCAGTTCGATGATCTCGTCGATGTCGCTGACCGCGAGGATCAAGCCTTCCAGGATGTGCGCCCGGTTGCGGGCCCGCTTCATCAGGAAGGTGCTGCGACGGCGGATGACCTCTTTGCGGTGCTCGACGAACAGGTCGAGCATCTCGCGGATGCTGAGGGTCTCCGGCCGGCTGTTGACCAAAGCGATGTTGGCAATCGCGAAGGTCGTCTGGAGGGCCGTGTACTGGTAGATCTTGTTCAGGGCGATCTCGGCGTCGGCGTCCTTTTTGATCTCGACGACGATCCGCAGGCCCTGGCGGTCGGATTCATCGCGGACATCCGACACTTCGGGCAGCGAGCCGTCGTGGACGCATTCGGCGATCTTCGCGACGATCGTGGTTTTGATCACCGTGTAGGGGATCTCGGTGACGATGATCTGGTCTTTTCCTTTTTTATTGGATTCGATCTCGGCCCTGCCGCGAACGGTCAGGTGGCCGCGGCCGGTGGTGTAGGCGTCGACGATGCCCTTGCGGCCGCAGATGATGCCGCCGGTGGGAAAATCGGGGCCGGGCAGGACCTTCATGATTTCTTTGAAGCCGCACTTGGGGTCGTCGATGACCAGCAGCAGGGCGTCGCAGACCTCGCGGAGGTTGTGCGGCGGGATATTGGTGGCCATGCCGACGGCGATGCCGGTGGAGCCGTTGACCAGGAGGTTCGGGAACCGCGAGGGCAGGACGACCGGCTCGGTGCGGGTTTCATCGTAATTGGGGACGAAATCGACGGTGTCGTAGTCGAGGTCGGCCATCATCTCGGTCGCCGGAGCGGTCATGCGGGCTTCGGTGTATCGCATGGCGGCGGGGGGGTCGGCGTCGATGCTGCCGAAGTTCCCCTGGGGATTGACCAGCGTGTACCGCATGTTCCATTCCTGGCCCATGCGGACGAGGGTGCCGTAGGTGGCCTGGTCGCCGTGGGGGTGGTAGTTGCCGCTGGTGTCGCCGACGATCTTGGCGCACTTTCGGTGGGCGCCGCGAGGCCCGAGGTTCAGGTCGTTCATCGCGACGAGAACGCGGCGTTGCGAGGGTTTCAGGCCGTCGCGGACGTCGGGCAGAGCGCGCGAAACGATGACGCTCATCGCGTAGTTCAGATACGAATTCTTGAGTTCGTCAAGAATCGGTTTCTCTTCAAAATGATCTCTCGGTTTTTGTTCCGTTTCCTTCATATTCCCTATCTTCTCACTATCCTGGACAGCAACCTACGCAGTCGCCGGGTTGCCGCAAATTCAAAGGGGTGACGCGCTCACGTGAAGGCCGGCCACCATCCGTAGTCAGGGCTTGCTCCAAAACGCTCAAAGTACCGGCATCGGGAGAAAAAGTCAATCGGTATTGTGCCTGGCGACGGGCCAAGATGGATGCGGTTTTTCGCCTTGCAGAAACCTTGAAATCCCGCTTGTTATACGTTCCATCGGGCCTGAAAGTGCGATTTTCGGACGCCGGCCCGGCGTTTGTCGGCCCGCGCGACCCGTGCTCGAAAAGGCCTCTTTTCGTTCCCGCCAAAACAAGCCTTTCCGCGTTTGGCCTCCGCCCAAATCCGCCGTATACTTTGCGTGTAAGGGGTGCTGATGCCGACACCCAGCGGCAGAGGCAAACAAGCTTTCTTCGATACTCCTTCCTTCTTTCCAGGGGGGGCGGCAGACCGTTCAAGGCTATGGGGGGTCGCTGTCTCCCTCTATTTTTGCGCCGAACCAGGAGAGGCCCATTTCCTCCGCTGACGATCTTCCCGACGTGAACCGTAGAGGTTTTTTTTCCTTTTCGGGCGCCAGGAACAGTCCAACGCGTCCAAAGTGTTTCTTGACAAGGGGTTCCGACTGACGTATAGTTATTGGTTTGTTCGCCGTTGCTGCCAGAAGCGGGTGCGGCGGCTTTCGTGTGTGTCGTGGTCGGCCGGGCAGGTCCGGACATACCCATCACGGCGGAATCCAAGAGTTTGGGTTTGATCTGAGGTGAAAGCAGTGAAGGCAAGCGAAATGAGGCCGGGAATGGCCTTCATGATGGACGGACAGTTGTGCATCTGCACGGTGTCGACGCACGTCACGCCGGGCAACCTCCGGGCATTCGTGCAGGCGAAGCTCCGGCGGCTCGCCGACGGAACGATGATCGAGAAACGCCTGCGGTCCACGGAGGACGTCGAGCTGGCCTTCCTCGACCGACGCGAGATGGAGTATCTCTACTCGGACAAAGACGAGCACATCTTCATGGACAGCAAGACGTACGATCAGCTCACCGTTTCCAGCGAGCTGCTCGGCGATTCGATCAAGTATTTCAAGCCGAACACGCACGTGGTGGCGCTGACGCACGACGGCAACATCGTGTCGCTCGAATTGCCCAAGGTGGTCGAGCTGGCGGTGACCGAGACGACCCCGGTGCCCAGGGGCGCCACCGCGACCAACCAGATGAAGGACGCCACGCTGGAAGGCGGCCTGCGGGTTCGCGTGCCCCCGTTCATCGAGGTCGGGGAGATCCTTCGCGTGAACACCGAGGACGGCTCCTACGGCGGCCGAGCCAAAGCCTAAGAATATCGAATGCACGGGCCCTCGCCCGTGCGACAACGATTCCCAACAGGGCCATTGCCTTCCCGACAAGGGCGGGCGACGGCCCTGTTGGCGTTTTCGGGGGCGGGCGGTCAGTCCA
>CALMMH010000945.1 GCA_937868145.1 uncultured Phycisphaerales bacterium | reverse complement strand
CGCAGAAGCGAGGAAGAAATGGATTGATCCGGAATCCGCCGCTGCACGGCGGGAGTTTATCGCGTTGAAGCCACCAGCAGTCAGGGTGTTGCACACCCTCTCCAGCGAGCGTTTCGCTCGCGTATCATGCTGGAGGCCCTAAAGCGCAAAACTCGACATCTGGCCCGCTTCGGGCCTGCATTCAGCTTTGCGGGATAGGAACCTCTCCCGTTTGCCTGGGTCTCTTCGGTCTGTCAGAAAATCTGGGCACACTCGGATGTGTCTGGCCTCTCGCTTTTTACTTGTCTTTGTGTCCCCGCACAGGTCATAATTCCGCCGGAGCATGGAATTGTCGTAGATGAGACCACGGGGCGGAAGGTGTGAACCGTGTTGGGATTCGAGCGTTCTGGCAAAAGGAAAGGGAGGACATTGTGAATACCACACGACGATGGGCGATCGTTTCTGTCACACTGGCGATTTGTCTGCCGGGGGCTGCGATTGCGGGCTTTGGCCTGTCAGGACAAAAACACAGCGTCAAGCTCAAGTATCCGCCGGGGACGTATCGGCTGACGCAGACCTCGGTCTCCAACGGCAGCACCATCATCGACGGCCAGGAGGACAAGTCCCAGGACGAAGACCGGATGACCTGGACGTTCACGGTGCCGGCGCCGGATGAACAGGGGGGCAAGACCGCTGTCCTCAAACTCACGGAGGTCCTGGAGAAGAGCGATGGGCAGGAGGTCTGGAACAGCGCCCAGCCGGACGATGGATCGGCCGGGTCCGCGTTTGTCTATAAGGCGATCATGGCGGCCGACGTCCAGGTCGTCTTCGACGCCGACGACGCGCTGGTGGAAGTGGTGGGGCTGGACAAGGTCCTGTCGGAGGTCTCCGACGCGGCCCAGACCGACGAGCAAAGAATGGCCGTCGCGGAGCACGGCGCCTTCGGCGACAAGTTCATCGAGCGGCAGTTCCGCACGATGGAGTCGATCATGCCTCGCAGCGCCGTTGCGCTCGGCGACAAGTGGCAGGCCGGGCTGCGGGTCGAGCTGCCGATGGTCGGGGAGCTTCGCACGCGGTTCGACTGCGCGGCGAAGGCCGTCCGGGGCGGCAAGGTCGTCATCGGCGCAACAGGAGTCCACGAGGTGTCCCGGCCCCGAGAAGTCACAGTCCAGGGCCAGAGAGCGACCGTCGCCAAGCTGGTGGTGAAGGACGACGTGACGCTGACGGTGGAGATCGCCAGCGGCCGCGTGCTGGCGATGGACACCGTCTCCAAAGGGGACATCGCGATCGTCGCCAAGGGGGAGAACGGCGAGGACATCAACGTCGCGGTGAAAGTGGACACGAAGAACAGCCTGACGATGGCTCAGGAGGGGGCCGAACCGGCGCAGCAGGAGACCCCTGTGCCGGCGGCCTCGACGAATCGGGCGGACAAGCCCGCAGGCAAGCCGACCGGCGCCGCCGTCACATACCGCGTGCATCGCTACATCGACCAGGGCGGCCTGCGGGACCCGCAAACCGGCCAGTGGCTGGAAGGATTCCGGATCCTCGTTCCCGAGGGCTGGCAATTCACCGGCGGCTTCCGCTGGATCGCCAACGAGAAGCCCGCCAACCTGCTCAGCAAAACGGATCTGCTCAATCCCGTGAAATCGGATTATGCGGTCGCCTCGCCCGACGGCCGGTCCGTGTACCGCCAGTATCCCGTCGAGTATTGGGTCCAGACCAGCAGTCTGTTCCAGCCCGGCCAGAACTACAACGGGATGATCGTCTGTGCAGCGATGACACCGGAGCAGTACATCACGCAGTTCGTCATTCCTCGCCAACGCGGCGTGCAGGCTGCCGATGCGCGGGTCGTCAAGCAGGGGCCCCTGGACGAACTGGCGGCCAAGTACGCGACCGAAAGCCGGCAGCTCAGTTCGCTGCTCGGCTCTACGTCGGATACCAGCCTGACCTTCAAGGCCGGCACGGTCACCATCGAGTACACCGAGAACGGCGTCGCCAGCCGCGAGCAGTTCACGTGCATTCTCCAGTACCTCCAGACCGCCGGCATGATCATGTGGTGGCCGCGGATGAATTTCAGCGTCCGCGCGCCGCAGGACCGGTTCGAGGCCCAGATCCCGATCTTCACGACGATGGCCCTGAGCGTGCAGACGAATCCCTATTGGTCGATCGGTCTGATCCGGCTGCGCGACCAGGCGAACATTTCGATTGCCCAGGCCGACGCCTACGCGAACAAGGTCCGCAACGAGATCGCCGCTTCGCACGCCCAGACCAACCATGAGCTGGCCCGCGACGGCGGCTATCTCTCCGGCGACTATTACGACTACAAGGGCACCGACGGCAACCGCTACAATCTTCCGACCGACAAGTACCACTTCATGAACCCAGGCGGCGACATCCTTTCGCAGGACAATTCCGTCCCGCCCTCGTCGGAATGGACGTCGATCGAGCCGTACAACCAATAGAGCCCTGCGGCCTTCGCGGTCGTCAGTGAAGCGTCAATCGTAAAAATCAGTCTTCCTGTGTTTCTTTGCCGATTTAAGGAATCGACCGAAGGCTTTGTCCTTTCTCCGTTTGTCCAGAGAGGACATCTCGTGGTGCTCCGACTCCTTCTTGAGCTTGATGTAGTTGAAGTACCGGGCTTTATCCAATTCGCCTTTTTCAACCGCGGCTCTGACGGCGCAGCCGGGCTCGTGTTCGTGGCTGCAATTGGCAAATCGGCATTGCGTCGAAAGCGCGACGAGGTCCTCGAAACCTGTGTCGACCCCGTCGCCGGGGCTTGCAATGCCCAGTTCTCGCATCCCCGGCGTATCGATCAACATGGCCCCTTGGCTCAGAACGATGAGTTGCCGGCGTGAGGTCGTATGGGTGCCTTCTCCTGTGCTGCTGACGGCCTTTGTCTCATAGGCTTCCCGGCCCACGAGCCGGTTGATGAGAGTCGTCTTCCCGACGCCCGAGGAACCCAGCAGGCAGTATGTCTTTCCCGCCCAGAGCGTCTGTTGAAACTCGTCAAACCCGATTCCGGTGATATTGCTCAGCGCAATCACTCTGGCTTGGGTGACGGAGCGGAGGACCGCAAGCTTCTGATCCAATTCCTCCTGGGCGATCAAGTCCGTCTTCGTGAGGAGGACAATCGGTTCAACCTGCCCGTCCTTCGCCATGATCAGATATCGATCCAACCGGCTTGGATTGAAGTCGTAATGGCAGGATTGAACGATGAACACCGCATCCACGTTGGCCGC
>CALMMH010000944.1 GCA_937868145.1 uncultured Phycisphaerales bacterium | reverse complement strand
GATGTCGAAATACGTGCCCGGATTGCCGAGTTGCAGTCCCGCCGGTGGATTCGGGCCAGAATCCGACATTGTTAAGATCGTGTGACCGGCCGCGTCGATGTTGTCGAACGCCACGCTCACCGGCGTTCCCGGCAACGAAACAAGGACGGCGCCGGGAGCGGTCGGCACGCCAAACTGCGCGTTCACGTAGTATTGCCTGGCGGTATCGTAGAAGTACTCGCCATAGACGTACAGAGTCGGCGAAGTTGGATCCGGAACGTACCCGCGATCGACCGGATCTCCGACCCAGCGGATGAATTCGTAACCCGGCTTGGCGTGGATATCTTCGTCGGAAGTCATCAATTGAGGCACGAGACTGCCGTCCGGACCAACAGGCCATGAGTGGTAGAGCAACTCGCCGAAACCTGAGTAGATCGAGCCTTCGGTGCCGACCCCTATCTTGGCGTGATAGCCGTTGTCTAGGAGCACATCGAAGTGGCTGACGCCCATGTACAGGTCGGCCACCTTGAAGTCCCTTGCTCCAGGGGGCTCGAGAGGCTTATGGTTGGTGACTCGGACAACCATCCCCCAATCCGTCTCCGCCACGGTCCATTGGTCGCCCGGATACAGGCCCTCGATGGAGACCGTCTGTAAATCAAACGGGATGTCCAAGACACGAGAGAATGAATGCATCGAGTCCTGATTGAGCTTGACAAAGCTGCTTTGCGCGAAGACGGGAGGGAGTAGCCACAGCAACGCGGGCAACAATGCGACAATTCTGATACCACGCCACTGACACATACGTTTCTCCTCCGAATGAGCCGACTTCCTTTGCCCATTTCATCCCACCTCCTCCATTGCCCCCTGGAGAGAGACAAGTACAAGCGTCTGTGTACGCGTGCTCAACGGGCATGTTGATCATATCTACGCCCTGTGAAGAGTCAATCCGTAGAACTACGTATTTTCTGTAACCTCCCAGATCCTCCCTGAGGCCGGGATGCTATTGGCACTCCATCGTTATACCCATCGGGCTTCTCGCACGGGCGCCGGCGAGGCGACGGTACGAGATGAAGTCCGCGCTGCTTTGGGCGCAGCGACCTCGAGTTTCAAAGCCGAAAGAAGCGTAAATCCGTGATGTCGTCTGTCTTCGGCCCTCCGACTCGGTGCTGTTGCGAAGAGTGCGACGCTTTTGTAGAATGCCAGCTATGGAAATGTATCCTTTGAAATCGGCGCCTGTGTTCAAGTCCCGAATTTGGGGCGGCCAGGCGTTGCGAGAGGTATTCGGCAAGGAACTCCCCCCGGGGCAGAAGATCGGCGAAAGCTGGGAGATCTCCGATTTGCCGGAGGGCAGGTCCACCATCGGCAACGGTTCCCTGCAGGGACAGGCGCTCGGATCGGCGGTTCGCCAACATACGGAGGACATCACCGGCTCCAAGAGCTTTCCCACGCCGTTTCCCCTGCTGATCAAATTTCTCGACGCCCAGCAGGTGCTCAGCGTGCAGGTGCACCCGGACGCCGAGACTTGCAGGCGGATGGGCAAGGGCGACCCGAAGACCGAATGTTGGTACATCGTTCAGGCTCGGCCGGGGGCGGTCATCTACAAAGGGTTCAAGAGCGGAGTCACGAAGGACCAGTTCGCCAAAGCGATCCGCGAAGGGACTGCGGCGGACCTGCTGGCGGCTGTGCCTGTGTCGGTCGGCCAGTGTCATTTCATTCCCGCCGGGACGGCCCACGCGATCGGGACCGGCCTGCTCGTCGCGGAGGTCCAGACGCCGTCGGACACGACCTACCGCGTCTTCGACTGGAACCGCGTCGACGAATCGGGCAAGCCCAGGCAGCTCCACATCGAGGAAGCGATGGAGAGCATCCACTTCGACATCACGCCGGACAAGCTACCCGTCACGACGGTGGGTCGACTCGTCGATTCCAACTATTTCAAGGTGGACAAGGGACACCGGGTCGAGGGCGGCGAAGTGTTCTTCTCTCGCGGAATCATGCGCGTCCTGATCGTCCTGACCGGCGCCGGCACGATCTTCTCCAGGCAGGCCGAGCCGGTGGACTTTGCCGCAGGTGACACCTTGGTCATTCCCGCAGCCTTCGAGGGAGCGATGAAGTTCGACCGCGACACCGAGTATCTGGTGGTGACGGTCTAGGCAAGTTTGAAGTTTGATGTGTGATTTTTGAAGTAACAGGTGCGCCAGACCTCAGGCCAACGACCTCTGACTTTACACTTCTATCTTCGTTCCTTTGAGCTCAGAATCCTGCCCCCACACTTCGGCGTCGTAGCGGAGCATCGTGAGACCGTCGGTGAAGCCGTTGGGATCGATCTGCGGCCGCCTGCCCGTCAACTCCTGGAGGATCCATTGGGGAAAGTTCGCCCCCGCCTGGATCGACAAGGGAGCCCCCCCGCCAAAACGAGGATTGATCTCATTGAACCGGATCCGGCCGTCGTCGGTCACGAACAATTGAACCGTGATCACGCCGGGACCGGCTCCGAGCAGTTCGACCACTCGCCCGGCCTGGGCCATGATCTCAGGGTCCTTCACGACCCGGCTCTTGCTGACCTCGCCCGAGCGGATCTCGATCCGCAGGCGGGGAACGACGCACCGGACCCGCATGTCGAAGTCCACGTAGACGTCGCAGGTGTACTCTTTGCCCACGACGAACTCCTGACACATCGGGTTGGGGATCCTCTTGGCGAAAAACCGCAGCTCGCTACGGTCGTGCACCAAGGCGTTGTCCAGGCCGGCGTAACCGTCCCAGCGTTTCAGGAAGCACGGCCAGGCAAGCTCCCCCCGCCGGTCGGCCGCCAAAGCTTCCCGGACGCTCATCGTCGCCGGGCTATCGAAGCCGTTTCGCGTGAGAAATTCGAACGTCCGCCGCTTGTCCTGGCACGTATCGATCACGTCGGAATCCGACACCAGCACCCGGCAGCCCCACTCGGCAAATCGGGCCTTGTTCTCGGCCAGCAGCCGCAGGTCCAGGTCCACAGTCGGCGTCAACAGGTTCACGCCGAGCTTGCGGACGACGGCCAGAAGCTGGTCGATGTACTCGGCCTGCATCGTTCGCGAGACCAGCAATGCCTCGTCGCACAACTGCAACGCCGGGCTCAATTTGCCGATGTCGGTGCCGCAAAAGGAGGCGTTCAGGCGGAGCGATTGGGCAGCCTTCTGGAAACTGCGCAGGAGCGAGACCCGCCTGCCGATGCAGGTGAACAGCACGACCACCTTGCCGCCGCCGGCTGCGTTGCCGCACCGTCGGGGTTTGGCGGTTGCGACTCGATGGACTCGCGATTTCCCCAGATTCACACCTCTGACGCTCTGCCTTTCGGCGCCCCTGGTTTCTACTGTACGAACGCTGTATCGGCCGGTCAAGCCGGATCGCCCCGATCTGGACTGGCCAATCCCATTTGCTTTGACATTCCGTCGGGATGCGACTAGACTAGAGCCCGGTCGTATAGAATCGGCTGAACGGAATCGTCGGTTTAAGAATCAGAGGCTGCGGGGACCATTCGGGGGAGCTTCTGCTACCCCTCTGGGAGCCCGACGGCAGCTCAACTAGGGAGTGTCTGCGTGCTGAAAATAGAGGATAACCCCCCGCTGGTCTGGCCCCAGGCGGAATCGATCCGCCAGTTCGAGGGCCTCTGGTGGGTCGCCCATACCAAGAGCAGGAATGAGAAGGCTCTGGCCCACGATCTGATGGCCAAGAACGTCAGCTACTTCCTGCCCATGACGTGGAAGGTCCGCCAACAGAGCCATCGGACCATCAAGTCGCTGTTGCCCCTGTTCACGGGGTATCTGTTCTTCTGCGGCAATGAAAATGGGCGGATCGAACTGCTCAAGACCAACCGCGTGGCGAATCTGATCGAGGTGAAGGACCAGACCAGCCTGGTCGACGAGCTGGCGAGATTCGAACGGGCTCTGCGGGCCGGGGCGCCCCTGATCCCCCACCAGTACATCGAAAAAGGCCAGTGGTGCCGCGTGATCGCCGGTCCCCTGCTGGGGCTCGAGGGGATCGTCGTTCAAACCAAGGGCGATATGCGTCTGGTGCTGCAAATCGATCTGCTGGGTCAGGCCGCAAGCGTCGAGATCGACATGGATATGATCGAACCCGTCGAGAAGCAGCCGGAAGAGAAGTCCTGATCGTTCATTCCGGGCAACTCGCCATCTCGGCACAGATGAGAATGCGGGGTCATCGTGGGTTTGGGCGGAACGATCGTTCGCGAAAGTCCATTACTGTTTCGTGAGGGGTAAAAAACGTGATTATTCGGACGCAGGCTCACCCCAGAGCCGGGCTCGTGGGCAATCCTTCGGACGGGTACTTCGGCAAGACCATCTCGTTCGCGTTCAGCAATTTCCGGGCGGAGGT
>CALMMH010000943.1 GCA_937868145.1 uncultured Phycisphaerales bacterium | reverse complement strand
CCGAGCACATGGCCGATGTTCTTCGCCAGCTTCTCCAGGAGAGCATTGAGGATAAAGAGGGCAAGATCGAAAGAGTAATCCGCAAGGCCGATGAGGAAATCGTGATCGTGCCGGACCAGAATACGTTCTCCCTGATCGTCTATGCCAGCCGGAAGAATCAGGAATGGGTGCGTAAGCTGATCCGGACCCTGGATAAGCGGCGACCGCAGGTGCTGATCGACGCGACACTCGTCGAGATCCGCAAGAATGATGAATTCAACTACGATCTCGAAATGGTGGCGGGCCTGCCGAACCTCTTGTCCACCAGCGGCCAGACCGGGCAATTCATGGCCGACAAGGACACCACCGTCACCGACAAACTCCAGTCGTCCGATCGAAGCCAGTTCGCCGAGTTTCAGGTCAAGTCGGGCAGAGGCGTCGGCTTTTACGCCGACAAGCACATCCAGGCCCTGCTCACGGCAGTCCAGTCGAAAAATTACGGCCGCGTGCTGGCCAAACCCAAGGTGCTCGTCAACGACAACGAAAAGGGCAACATCAAGACCGCGGACACCACGTACGTCGTCAAGAAGTCCTCGGTCCCCATCAGCAGCGGCAACGCCGGCACGGAGAACAATCTCGTTGAGACGGCGGTTACCTACGAACCTTACGAAGCCGGCATCACCCTGGAGATCACGCCGCACATCAGCGACGGCGATCTTCTACGTCTGGACGTCCAGTTGAGCCGCTCAGATTTCACGAGCACCTCGGATGAGAAGCCGCCGGACCAGACCAGCAGCAACGTCGGCACCGTCGTCACCGTCCCGGACGGCAGCACGATCATCCTGGGCGGCATGCTCAAACTCAACCAGAGCAAAGGCGGCAGCAAGATCCCGATCCTGGGCGATCTGCCCCTGGTCGGCGGACTGTTTCGAAGCGTCGACACGAGCGACGTCCAGAGAATGCTGTACATTTTCGTGCGGGCCGAGGTCATCCGTCCGGCCGACGTGACCGCCAACAGCCAGGAGGACCTCAAGCGGATCTCCGACGCGAACCGCGAGGCCTTCGAAAAGCACGAGCAGGAGTTCCAGGATTACCAGACCTGGCCCGGCGTCAAGTCCAAGACGGTCTCGCCGCCGAAAGTGCTCGACGCACGGTGACGCGCCAAACTCGAATCCGAAATCGAACGAAAACGACCGAAATGCGATCCTGCGTTTCGGTCGTTTTCGTTCGGGGAAGCGGGCTTGTTTCGTATTTCGACTCCTGACAGCCTCGTGCAATTCAGTCCGTCCGCCGGTATAATGCTCCGCCAGTGACATAGGCGTCTGAAGACACTCATGAACCGGATGGCATGACGGCATTCAAGGGGAAGACAATGAAGATGCGTTGCGGATGGGCAAACGGCGTCCTGGCGGTCTGTGCGGTGGCGGCGATGGCGATTCCCGGGCTGACGTCGATCGTGAAGGCAAGCGACGACACGGTTTCATTCGCGTCGGCCAAACCGGTGTGGGTCGCGGACCGACAGACGGAGAAAAACCTGTTCGTGGGATTCCGAGCGACCTTCGATGGTCCCCGACAGGGTGCGCCAGTCCTCCGCGTCACGGCGTCGTCGCTCTATCGTGTGCGCCTCAATGGACAGTTCGTCGGTCACGGCCCGGCCCGCGGCCCGCACGGCTATTGGCGCGTCGATGAATGGCCCCTGGACGGCTGCCGCCGGGGACGCAACGTCGTAGCGGTCGAGGTGGCCGGCTACAACGTCAACAGCTACTATCTCCTCGATGAGCCCGCCTTCCTTCAGGCCGAGGTGGTCTGCGATGGAGCGGTCCTGGCCTCGACCGCCGGTCAGGGGGGCGCCTTCGAGGCGACGATCCTGACGCAGCGAGTGCAGAAGGTGCAACGGTACAGCTTCCAGCGGCCCTTCATCGAGTACTATCGCCTGAACGTGGGCGACGATCAGTGGTGGACTCGGTCGCCGACGACGGACAAGACCGCATCTTGCTCGGTTCAGGCCTTCAAGAATCTCTTGGTCCGACGCGTGGCGTATCCCCGGTTCTTCGCGCGTCAGCCTGTGCAGATCCTCTCCGAAGGCACGCTTGAACCGAACATTCCTGTGACGCAGCTCTGGAAAGACCGTTCACTGGTCAACATCGGGGACCAACTCAAGGGCTATCCGGAGAATGAACTGGAGGTTGTCCCCTCCACGGAGTTGCAGAAGATCCGGTCCACGATTACGAACGCAACTGCAAGAATCTACCAGCCCCTGGAGGCGATCACGCTGGCCGAAGGCACATTCGCGATCGCCGACCTGGGCACGAACCTTACCGGATTCGTCGGAGCCGAAGTCGCCTGTTCCAAGCCGGCGAAGCTGTACGTCACGTTCGACGAGGTCCTGACGAACGGCGACGTGGATTCCAAACGGCTCGGCTGCGTCAACGCGGTCTGTTACGAACTCCAGCCGGGGACCTATCGCCTGGAGTCCTTCGAACCCTACACGCTGCGGTACCTTAAGCTCAACCTCCTGGCCGGGGAGTGCAAGGTGACGAATCTCCACCTGCGGGAGTACGTCAATAGCGAGACCGACGAGGCGCAGTTCTCGTGCAGCGATCCGGCCCTCAATCGCATCTTCGAAGCCGCCAGGCAGACCTTCCGGCAGAACGCGGTGGACATTTTCATGGATTGCCCCTCGCGGGAGCGGGCCGGGTGGCTCTGCGACAGTTTCTTCACTTCCCGCGTCGCGTTCGACCTGTGCGGCAACACGACCATCGAGAAGAACTTCTTCGAGAACTACCTGCTGCCGCCCAGTTTCTCGCACCTGCCGGAAGGCATGCTGCCCATGTGTTACCCCGCCGACCACTACGACGGCGTCTTCATCCCGAACTGGGCGATTTGGTTCATGATCGAGCTGGAGGAGTACCAGGCCCGCAGCGGCGACCGCGAATTGGTCATGGCGCTGCGACCCCGGCTTGAGGCCCTCTACAACTACTTCCAGCAGTTCAAGAACTCCGACGGTCTCCTCGAGAAACTGCAAAGCTGGGTCTTCGTCGAGTGGTCTGCGGCCAACGGTTTCGTGCAGGACGTCAGCTATCCGAGCAACATGCTGTACGCGGCGGCGGTGGCGGCGGCCGGACGGATGTACAATGAACCCGCCCTGCTCGAGGAGGCCGAGCAGATCCGCGAGACGATCCGCAAGCAGTCGTTCGACGGCGAGTTCTTCGTCGACAACGCCGTGCGCAAGGACGGCAAGCTTGAGGTCACCCGCAACCGCACCGAGGTGTGCCAGTATTTCGCGTTCTTCTTCGACGTGGCCACGCCGCAGACGCACGCCAAACTCTGGGACAGACTGGTCAACGACTTCGGCCCGCAGCGAAAGACCACCAAGGCCTTCCCCGAGGTCCATCCGGCCAACGCATTCGTCGGCAACTATCTTCGGTTCGAGCTTCTGAGCCGCTATGGCCATCCGGCCCAAATCAAGAAGGAACTGGCCGACTACTACCTTTATATGGCCGATCAGACCGGCACTCTCTGGGAGAACGTCGGCGCGGAGGCCAGCTGCGACCACGGTTTCGCCTCCCATGTGGCCCACAGCTTTTATCGCGACCTCCTCGGCGTGAAGGCGGTCGACGCGCAGAAGAAGGAGGTTGTTTTGAACGTCGCCGACGTCGGCCTCGACTGGTGCGAGGGCAAACTCCTGACGCCGCAGGGGCCGGTCGCAGTCCGCTGGTGGAAGGACCAAGGGCAGACGCTCTGCCACGTGGACCTGCCCGCCGGGTACGTCCTGCGGAACGACAGCCCGCAAGGCAGCATCAAGCTTCAGTAAAACAGCTTGAGCAGCTCGGCAGCGACGATCTCGTGCCCTTTGCGGTTGGGATGATTGACCTGGGACATAAATGACTCCAGCGGCTCGCCGGCGTGGACCCGGGCCTGGAACAAGGCGAGGCTGTCCACAAGGGCCACGCCGTTCTCGCGAGCCAGGCGGCGAATCTGCTCGGCGTGCTGGTTGAGCGGATCGTTCGGATCGTCGATCGAGACGCTTGTGTCCGGTGTAGGCGTCAGGAGAACGACCTTCACGCCGGCCGTCTTGGCCTGCGCGATCATCGCTTTCCATGCCGTCTCCGCGCGGGCCAGGCCGATGCCTCGGTCGTTCAAGGCATAGTCGATCGTGACAACGTCCGGCCGCAACGACAGAACGTCGCGTTCGAAGCGTTTGACGCCGGCCTCCGAGTTCTCTCCGCCGATGGCGGTGACGACGACGTTCATCACAGCATAGGGGAATCGCTCCTTCAGTCCGCAATGGAGCAGGTGTGGATATGCGTTGAACGTATCCACAACCGGCGTCTTGAAGTAACCCGCGGGCACGCTGTGCCCATGGCAGACGATGTTCACGGTGCGGTTTTGGGGCCACTGACGCGACAGATCGAGAACCACATCGTGCAGGTACGCGTCCGGCGTCGCCGCGGCTGCCCAACAAGTCCACGTTGCGACAACAAATAAAGCGATAGAACGTCTCATGGCTGGCCTCGAGCAAAATCGTTGGTTCGGATTTTCGACACCTTGAGTTCCCCTGCCGGGAGAGGGTCGCGTTTCTCGGCGGGATACCCAATCGAGATGACACACTCGACTTTGACATGCTCCGGGATATGCAGCAGGCTCTGGATGTACTGCTCCGAGCTCGTCGCGTCGTCGTACATGCGGTTGCGCACCTGGACCCAGCAACTGCCCAGACCGAGCGACTGGGCCGTCATCTGCGCGAGGATCGCGGCGATGGAGCAGTCCTCCACCCAGACATCGCTGCCCTGGCTGTCGCCGCAGACGACGATGCCCAGGGCCGCCTGCTCCAGGAAGTCCGCACCGTGCGGCTTGAAGCGGGCGAGCTTCGCCAGCAATAGAGGGTCGTCGACAAAGATGAACTCCCAAGGATCGATGTTCCTCGACGAAGGCGACCGCAGCACAGCCTCCCTCAACAACTCCACCTTCTCCGGCTCGATGGCCCGGCCAGTATACTCCCGAATGCTCCTGCGAACCCTCAGCAACTCAATCATAAGGCACCCGATTTACTATTTTCGATTTCTGATTTACTATTGGGATCCGTCGGCCAGCCACGTGCCCCACGTCGCCGCGCCAGCTCAATAGTAAATCGTAAATCGCAAATAGCAAATGAAAGGCCCTTTGGGCATGAACGATAGCTTCGACTTCGACCGAGTGATCGACAGACACAACACGGGCAGTCTCAAGTGGGACCGGTACAAAGGCAAGGACGTCATCCCCCTGTGGGTGGCCGATATGGATTTCCAGGCCCCGAGGCCGATCCTGGAAGCCCTGCACGAGCGGGTGGAGCATGGGGTGTTCGGCTATGGCCTGCCGCCGGAGGAACTGGTCCAGACTGTCGTGGAACGGATGGCTCAACAGTACAACTGGGCGATCAAGCCGTCATGGATCGTCTGGATGCCCGGCGTGGTGTCTGCGCTCAACGTGGTATGCCGGGCCTGCGGCGAGGATGGCGATGAGGTGCTGACCTTCACACCGATCTATCCGCCGTTCTTGTCCGCCCCGCCGCAGTCGCGGAAGAGCATCAAGACCGTTCCGCTGGCCCGCGAAGCCGGAAGATATGTGATGGATTACGACCGATTTGAGAGCGAGATCGGCGACAGGTCGCGTCTCTTGATTTTATGCAGCCCGCACAACCCGGTGGGCCGGCGATTCGACCGACGCGAGCTCGAACGCATCGCCGAGATCTGCCTGCGCCGCAACCTCATCATCTGTTCGGATGAAATCCATTGCGATCTGGTCCTCGACAGCGGCAGACACATGCCGACCGCGTCCTTGAGCCCCGAGGTTTCCGCCAGAACCATTACGCTCATGGCCCCGAGCAAGACCTTCAACGTCCCTGGCCTGAGCTGCTCCTTCGCGATCATCGAAGACGCCGATCTGAGAGCGAAATTCAACAAGGCGCAGCATGGGATCGTCCCCGGCGTCAACGTCCTGGGCTACACCGCCTGCCTGGCCGCCTATCGCGACTGTGAACCCTGGCGACTGGCTCTTCTTGACTATCTGCGGGGCAACGAGCAACTCCTCTACAAGACAGTCAACGAAGAAATCCCCGGCCTGTCGATGGACCACGTCGAAGCGACCTATCTGGCCTGGATCGACGTTCGCCCGCTGGGCTTGCCCAATCCCGGGCGGTTCTTCGAGCACGCCGGCGTCGGCCTTTCCGACGGCAAGCACTTCGAAGGGGAAGGCTTCGTGCGACTGAATTTCGGCTGCCCCCGTGCGACCCTGCTGGCGGGCCTGGAGCGAATGAAACGTGCCGTGACCGGGAAGTAACCCGTGCTTCGTGGCTCGTGACACGAGACGCATGGTGCGAGATTATTGTCACCGCTTGGGAGGGTTAAAACCCTCGCCTTTAGGCGACAGCTTT
>CALMMH010000942.1 GCA_937868145.1 uncultured Phycisphaerales bacterium | reverse complement strand
GGTGTGCCTGGTCCGGCCCGGCTCGAGGATATCCCCTTCGATTATGCCGCCGGACGCATGACCAATCTCATCGGCGCCTGGCACGATCAATTGATCGAGGTTATGGGCGCGATGGGTATGCGGGAGGCCCGCAGGCTCCGCGGCGATGTCGGCCGAGCCATGTTCTTCGAGGATCTTGAGGAGGAAACCTTTGGCAAGCTTTTCGGCAAAAGAAAGTGACCTTCGGGAAATCCTGCCGGCCAAGACGCTCGAAACGCGCGTGCCGCAGGCTCAGGTCGATCGCACGATCGCGTCGGCTCCGTCGCGCTATCGCAACGAGATCTCGAAGTACATCCTGCGGCGCAACCACGACTGCATTCACTGCGGCAAGTGCGCCCAGCTTTGTCCTTACGGCGTGCACGTTCGCAAGGAAGGCTACAAATACTTCTGCGAGCCCAAGTCGCATTTGTGCATAGGCCCGGCCTGCGAGAAGTCGAAACACTTCTGCGTCGCCGCGTGCCCCCAGAACGCTCTGCAGATCGTCGAGAATCCGATGATGGAAATCCTCGGCGATTACCGCTGGACGGCGGATTTGATCCTGGCCACCTGGCGGATGGCCGAGACGGGCGAAGTTCCGCCGGCGGAGTGCGGCTTTGATTATGAATGCGGCAACTCGGGCGGCGGGTTCGACAAGCTGCGGTTCAAGTTTCCGAGCAAGCCGCCGGTGAAGGTCGCGAAGGACGAGATCGACACGAGCATCGAGCTGAACCGCCGGGGCGACGGCCGGCCGCAGATCCGCATCGACGTCCCCTGGTACGGCGGCGGCATGTCCTTCGGTTCGGTCAGCAACGTCACCCAGCTCTCCAAGGCCCGCAGCGCGGTCGCCTGGAACACCTTCACCTGCACCGGCGAAGGCGGTTACATGGAGCGGATGCGGCCCTACGACGATCACGTGATCACCCAGGTCGCGACGGGACTGTTCGGCGTTCGTGAAGAGACGATCCAACGCGTGCCGATCGTGGAGTTCAAATACGCCCAGGGAGCCAAGCCCGGTCTCGGCGGCCACCTGCTCGGCGACAAGAACACGCCCGCGGTCGCAAAGATGCGCGAGGCGGTGCTCGGGATCTCGCTGTTCTCGCCGTTCCCGTTCCATAGCGTGTACTCCATCGAGGACCACATGAAGCACCTCGACTGGATCAAGCACGTCAATCGGAGGGCCTTGCTCTCGACAAAGGTCTCGACGCCCAACGATGTGGACATGGTCGCGGTGGGCAGTTACGCCGCCGGCACGCACATCATCCACATCGACGGCGGCTACGGCGGTACGGGCGCGGCGCCGGATATCGCCAAGAAGAACATCGCCATGCCCATTGAGTACGCGATCGGCCGGGTGCACAAATTCCTCGTCGCCGAGGGGGCCCGCGACAAAGTGACGCTGATCGCCAGCGGCGGCATCCGCACGGTGTATGACGTCGCCAAGGCCATCGCCCTCGGCGCCGACGGCGTGGTGATCGGCACGGCGGAGATGGTCGCCTTGGGTTGCGTGCGATGCAGTCGGTGCGAGAGCGGCCGGGGTTGCCCGCGCGGGATCGCCACCACCGACGCGGAACTCTCGGGCAAGATGACCATCGAGTGGGGCACGCAGCGAATCATCAACCTGTACAATGCGTGGCGCAGCCAGTTGGTCGATCTCCTTTGGCGATTCGGGATGCGGAGCGTCGCTGAGCTTCGCGGCCGAACCGATCTGCTGATGCACCTGGATTACACGAACGACGTGGAGCGATAAGTCGTGGATAACTTAATCGAAGAATTGGCGCGCTCTCGAAAAGCGCTCGCAGACGCCTGCGGGTATCCGCAGACCATACGCAAAGGCGAGGAGGAAGGCGGCTGCGGAGTCGTGGGCTTCTGCTGCACGGAACCGGTCGCCGGCCGGCATATCTATGAGCCCTCCAAGCAGATGCACAACCGCGGCAACGGCAAAGGCGGCGGCATCGCAGCCGTCGGACTGGTGCCGGAGCAGTTGGGCGTCAGTCGGGAAGTGCTCGATGAATGCTACATGCTGCACATCGCCCTGCTGGATCCGAAGGCCCGGACCGAAGTCGAGAGCGAGTTCATCACGCCGCACTTCGACGTGGCCGCTTCGGCCGAGTTGGACAAGGTTAGCGACTGGAAATCGGTGGGCGACCTCGAGGTCAAACCGCCGGACGTGTGGCGGTATTTCGTCCGCGTCAAGCCCAAGACGCTCGACGCCTTCGTCCAGGCCAACCAGTTGGCGTCGATGGACCGGCGCGAGGCCGAGGACGAGTACGTCAGCCAGAACAGCTTCAAGCTCAACCAGAAGTTCTACGCCTCGCTCGGCCAGCAGCGGGCGTTCGTTCTCTCGCACGGCCGCAACATCATGATCCTCAAGGTCGTCGGTTATGCCGAAGCGATCGTCAAATACTACAAGATCGAGGACCTCCGGGCCCACATCTGGATCTCGCATCAGCGGTATCCGACGAAGGGCCGGGTCTGGCATCCGGGCGGCGCGCACCCCTTCGCGGCCATGAACATGGGCCTCGTCCACAACGGCGACTTCGCGAATTACCACTCGGTGAGCGAATACCTCAAGCAGCGGGACATCTTCCCGCAATTCCTCACCGACACGGAGGTGGCCGCCCTGCTGTTCGATCTGCTGGACCGGACGTACCACTACCCGCTCGAGTACATCATCGAGGCGATGGCCCCGACGACCGAGTTGGACTTCGACCGGCTTTCGCCCGAAAGGCAGCGGATTTACAGGGCCATTCAGACAACGCACATTCACGGCTCGCCCGACGGCCCGTGGTTCTTCATCATCGCTCGCAACGTGGCCCGTGAGAAGAAGTTCCAGCTCGTCGGCATCACGGACACCGCGATGTTGCGGCCCCAGGTGTTCGCTGTCTGCGAGGGCGATGTTCAGGTCGGCCTGATCGCCTCGGAGAAGCAGGCGATCGACGCGACGCTCCAGAGCCTGGCCAAGGACGATCCCCGCATCTGCCCGGTCGCCGACAAGTATTGGAACGCTCGCGGCGGCAGTTACACCGACGGCGGCGCGTTCCTCTTCAATCTGCAAAAAGACAAGAACGGCAGGATTCGAATGACCTGCATGGACAAGTTCGGCCAGGCGGTGCCCATGCCCAGGACGAGCGAGTCTTGCGATTTCACGAAGGACGCCGCGTCGTTGCGTTGCGACAAGACGGTGGAAGAGAAGATCGACGCCGGACTGCGAGACGGGAACACCGCCACGCTGTTCGAATACCTGCGCAACGGCATCGCCGCCTGGTCGTTCGACGTCATCCGTACCGCGTGCCGAACGCTCTCCGATCGCGGCTCGGCCAAGGAGAACACCGCCACTGCGATCGAGGTCTTCACCCTGCTCAATGACCGCAGGTATCCGACGGGCGCCAAGAGACGAAGCCACATCCTGCACGTTGTTCGTCTCGAGCTTGACCGGCTCCTACGGGCTTTGCCCAAGATCGCGACGACCGATCCGGCCTTTGGAGCGTATCGGCGGATCGACCTCCAGACTCGCCAGGCTCTGCGGGCCCCGGTCAAGGGCGAGACGACACTGGTCATCGACGCGGCCGGCTTCACCGCCGAGGGCGACGGATGCGACGCAACGCTGCTGTTCGACGCCTACATGAAAGGCTGGCGACGGTTCATTACCTTCGATCTGCACGGCCAGCGATTCCACGGCTGTGGGCTCGGACCCGACACCGACGACGTCACGATCGACCTCTACGGCAGTTCCGGCGATTATATCGCCTCCGGCATCGACGGCATGACCGTCACCATTCACGGCAACGCCCAGGACCAGTTGGGCCAGATCATCAAACGCGGCAAGCTCGTCGTCCACGGCGACTTCGGCCAGACGTTCATGTACGGCGCCAAGGGCGGCAGCATCTTCGTCCTGGGCAACGGCGCGGGCCGGCCCCTGATCAATTCCGTCGGCAAGCCGAGGGTCGTCATCAACGGCACGTGTCTCGACTTCCTCGCGGAATCCTTCATGGCCGGCGATCCGTTCAACGGCGGCGGATTCGTAATTCTCAATGGCATTCGACTGGATGAAGACGGGAAGATCGTCCCGCTGCCCGAGCCCTATCCGGGCAGCAACTTGTTCTCTCTCGCTTCCGGCGGGGCCATCTACGTCCGCGATCCGCAGAAGAAGGTCGTGCACCAGCAGCTCAACGGCGGCAAGTTCGTCGACCTGACCGGGGCCGACTGGGAACTGATCCTGCCCTACCTCCAGGAGAACGAACGACTGT
>CALMMH010000941.1 GCA_937868145.1 uncultured Phycisphaerales bacterium | reverse complement strand
ACCTGAGCGTTGGCGCCGGACTGACTGTCGGCCGAACCTCCGGATGAGGAGACCTGAACGTCCTGACTTTGACCGGTCGTGATGGTGTTCGCCACATTGATCGCGGTGCCCGACGACGGATCGCCGGGTTGTTCCGCGTGTCCCTGCTGCGCCGTGCCGAGCGCGAGCATGGGAACTAGCACAATCCATACCTTTTTCATCATTTTCTCCTTCAGAAACTCCGTTTTCCACCGGGCCCCCTCCGTCACGCCATCCGTGCGTGTGCACCGAGAGCGGTATCCCGTTGATTCCTGTTCCAGGCGCCTCGACCCGACTCGGCAGAAAGCCGCCGTGTCGGACGCCGCAAGGCAGAAATGTGCGCGAAGCGATAAAGACGTGACGTTGCATCCGGATCGAGCCGACTCCTCCGATCGTGACGGCTCCGTACCCGGGCAAGACGTGTTCAGAGGGTCTCTACGTCCCCCGACTCCTCCGGCCGGTGAAAGACCCGCTCCATCCTGCGAAACGGAGGCAACAAGTCGCGTACGAATCACGCGCATAACATCCTTGCCTAGTCACCTTGTTACCCCGCATCGGATAAAACAATGGCAAACCCAACTTCTCTTGTCACTATATACTTATCGGACCGTCCTGTCAACCCTATACTTGATCGCGTTCCTCTCGGTTCATGCGGCAAGAATCCTGGGCCGCCGTGTTTGTCGCGCCGGCGACTTCGCCGCTGAACTTGCGAGAGGATCGCGTGAGCCCCTCGTATCGCAGGACCACGCTCGAATCGGACTGGCGGGGCTCCGCTATACACCCCAAACCACCCATTCCTCCTGCTTTAACAAAGGCCGCACAGGGCCTCAAAGCCGCGGCCGCACAGCCGGCATCGGGTTCCTGGGCCCGGATGTCCGCTGTGCGGCTGCGTTCAACAACCTCAATCACTCCCAAAACGGTCCCGAGGGACTACTTCACCTCGAGGACCGAGTTGTAATCGCCGTACGGATTCATTTCGGACCGCTCGTTGTAGGGGTCCTGTTGCCACTGGCCGTCCACCACCAGACGGTAGCGGTAGATGCCGTTGGGAAGCTTCAGTTTCGTTTGCCAGACGCCGCTGTCGCCAACCCGCTGCATCGGCGTGCCGGCCGGCTGCCAGTTGTTGAAATCTCCGGCGATGGCCACGCTCTGGGCACGCGGGTAGAGGGTCACGAAGACCACCGCGTCCTGGATCTGACTGACGCCGTAGTAGTTGGCGAGCTTGGCGTCGAGCTGCTCGGCGGCCTCGATATGTGCCTCGGCGAGGATCTCCACGGGCTTCTCAACCGGCTTCTCGACAGGTTTCTCGGCGACTGCGGGGACTGCCTGCGGTTTGACCGCCGGGACCGGCTGCGGCTTGGCGGCCACGACCGGTTCGGGCTTGGGCGTCACGACCGGCGCTGCCTTCGGCGTCACAACGGGCGCCGGGGTCACAATCACCTGCGTGGTCAACTCTCGCTGGGGCTCTCGGGCCGGGGTCGCGCTCTCCGGGGGCTTGGTGGCCTTGAGAAGCTCATTGGCGCTGGCGCCGATCGCTTCGAGCTGATCGGCCAGCGAATCCACCAGCCGCTTGCTCTTGACCTGGGATCGCTCTTCGTTGCCGACCACTTCCTGGGCCAACTGGCGGAAATCCTGCTGCCCCTTGCTGGCCGGGTCGTACTCGTTGATCGGCTGCCCGAAGCTCGAGGCCTCCTTGATCCGCGTGTTGAAGTTCACGACGGTTTTGAACATGCGGTCGCCGAAGTGGGCCCGAAGCTCGGCGAGGATCTCGCGGGCCATCTTCGTGCGAATGTCGTACATGCTCGCCAAAACGCGGACCGAGACGTTCTGCTGGCAGCGCTTGCACAGAATACCCAGCGTCTCGAGCTGCTTGCTCAGGCCGTGCAACGCGAAGTAGCCGGTTTCCACCGGGACCAGCACGTCGGTGGACGCCCGCAACGCGTTGAAGGTCAGCAGGCTCACCGCCGGCGGACAATCGACCACCGCGAAATCGTACTCGTCCTGAACCTCGTCCAAGACGGTCTTGAGGCAGGCCTCCCGGTCGTTGATGCCGGCCATCTGCTGCTCGAACGCGGACAGGTCGATGCTGGCCGGGGCCAGTTCGAGATTCTCGCCGATCTGCCAGAGGATTTCGGTCAGACGGATCGGCTCATTGCGGCTGCGGGAGATCAGAACGTCGTAGATGCTCTGCTCGATCTGCTCTTCCGGCACGGCCAGTCCGACCGCGCAGTGCGACTGGGGGTCCATATCCACCAGCAGCACCTTCTTGCCCAACTCGGCCAGCGCGCTGGCCAGGTTGATCGATACCGTGGTCTTCCCACATCCCCCCTTTTGGTTGACGATTGCCACTGTTCTCATGTTTGTCTCCGCGAACGAGCCTTCAATTGCGCCGGTTCCTGGGCCGGACGTGCCTTGCCCGGGGGTCCGCCCCGCGATCCGTCGCGACGCGAGCCCCGTCAGGCTGAAAAAACCTGCTTATCAGCACTGACAGTCCATATAAATGGCTACAATGGACTTTTTCGGCGCGCGCGTCCAGAAAACTTTACCCTTTTATGGGACGGCCCAATAAAAAGACCGTGAGAGTCGAGAAACAGCCCTGCTTATCGGCACAAAAACGCGACAGAAACCGGCCTCGCGACCACGCAAAATTCCCCCCGCGCAATGCGGGAAAACCATCTTGTCCCAAACCCCCAGCAGAATGGGCAACCTGGCGACCGTAGGTTACATCCTTGGAAATCACCATATTACCGGACGCACCATCCGCTCAAGCGAAGGCTCGCCAATCCACTGATCTGGGCGGCCCTCTTCATCCTGCCCGGCGCCGTGGTCGGGGCGACAATCCTCGACGCAACGTCGCCCAAGCTCCACATGCAGGGGCTCCTGAGCTATGCCCGATTGGCTCCCCTGCCGGAATCCGCCACCGGCGGAGACAACCGTCGCGAAGGACTCACGCCGAATCGCCTTCGGGGACGGTTGACGCGGGGGGCGCCGGAGGTTCCGCGGATGGAGTCCATGCGCCGATGGGACTGGCCGCTCCGCATTCCATGCAACCCATCGCGCTGCCTGCACCGGCTGTGCCGCAGCTCGGACAGATCCCTTTGGCTTCGAACACGTCGAAGGGATTGCGACACTGGGGACAGGCCCAGAACGCGCCGGTCGGCGGCGCCGCTCCACACTCCGGACAGGCCAAGCCCTCGCGTCGCGGGATCTTCGCCAGGCGCATCAGGTACAACGCGCGTTTCAATCCGCGCCAGGAATTCAGGAGAATGAACGCGGACAGGACGCCGAGCCAGACGGACTTCGACGCGACCGCCAACAACACGAGTCCCGCGACGCCCACGAAGCCAAGGACTGTCGCGACGGTCAGACTCCAGGCCCGCCCGATCACAAACCACAACAGCGAGCGAAGGATCTGGCCGCCGTCCAAAGGATAGATCGGCAGGAGATTGAAGACCAAAAGGCCGAAGTTGATGTAGGCAACCGCCCGCAGGAGGCTGAATCCGTTGGGCCACGTCTCGGCGGCGCCGGAGTTCACCATCAGCGTGCCCAGGAGGAACAGCACAGGCGCCAGGACCACGTTCACCAGGGGTCCGGCCGCAAGGCTCCACAGCATGGCTCCCGGTCGCTGCGGCGGACGCACGTAGGCCACGCCGCCCAGCGGCCACAAAACGATCCGCTCGGCGACGCCCCCCACCTGCCGACAGGCCAGCGAATGGCCGAATTCATGGAGCAGGACGATGGCGAACAGAGCCAGGTACTCCAGCGCGTTCCAAGTGAAAGAGGTGTACGATCCGGCCCGGGCGTTCATCTCGTAATAGGCCACCAGGAACCAGGACCAGTGGAGAAACACGTCGATGCCCGCGAACCGAAACAATCGAATCGAACCTTCATTCGTCGATGCCATACGCTCCTTGCTCTATCGCCCAGCCTGCTCTCTCAACGCCGCGACCTTCGCTCGGCAATCCTCAACGGGACCGGAGGGCCGATACCCTTTGAGGTTCTGCGCCAGATGAGGGTACGCGCTCAACAGCGCCCCGTAGCCGAAAGCCCGCTGCCACGGCGGGTCCGCCTCGAGCATACTCAAGATCAACTCGACGTGCTCGTTCAAATCCTCGCCGCGAGCCTGCAACTCCATCAGCAACAGATTCGGCGGCCACCGACTGGGCGCAAGAGCCGAACGGTGGAGCAGGTCTCTGATCTGTTCACTGGTGAACTGGGCGAGCCCCTGGCGGGTGTTCTTCATCCGCCG
>CALMMH010000940.1 GCA_937868145.1 uncultured Phycisphaerales bacterium | reverse complement strand
ATTTCGCTGGGGGTACGGACTCTTGGTCCGAATCGGGAATTTCTTCCGATGCAACCGTCGCCATGATGATTCCCTCCGAATCAATGAGTTCGCTTCACGTCCAACGCTTCACTACCCCGACCGGGGCGACTCATATGACAATTGTACCATGCCATGAATCGTGTTTCAACAAAAATCCAACAAACGCAGGGATATTTTCCATCGCCCAACTTCTTGTCCGGCCGGGAGTAACGAATCGTCTCGAAAGAAATCTCCGTGACAGAGAGTACAAGGGCACGAAGATGGGGCGACAGCGGGGGGGGGGGCGTGTCTATCGTCTTTCTCCACATGATGCTTTCGCGTCGGTTTCGTGTGTGGGAATTCACTCTGACCTTTACCTTCTGCACCCCTTGATGTAGACTATCTGCATGAGTTGGTCATGGTTATGACAGGGCGAAACTCAATGATCGAGTTCGAATGGGATCATGAGAAAGCGGAAAGGAACCTCCGCAAGCACGGCGTTGGCTTCGTGGAAGCCGCTACCGTCTTGCGGGATTCTCTCGGCATAACCATCTTCGACCCCGACCATTCCTTGGATGAGGATCGGTACGTCACAGTTGGTATGTCAAGTCAGGGGCGAGCTGTGATGGTCGCCCATACGGATCGCGCAGACGCCATCAGGATCATCAGCGCACGCGAGTTAACCCGTGCAGAGCGAAAAGCCTATGAAGAAGAAATGCAACGACGAGCGAAATGACGATCTCCGCCGGGAGTACGACTTGGGGAAGTTTCTGCGGACCGGCGTGCAAGGCAAGTACGCCGAGCGGTTCCGCGAGGGAACCAACCTCGTCCTCCTGGCTCCGGACGTGGCCGACGCGTTTCCCACCGCCGAGTCCGTCAATGAGGCCCTCCGTTTGGTCCTCCAATTGACCGAACTCCGCTCCAAGAAACGAAAACCCTCTCGCCAACGTTGAGACTGGGCCGAAATGCCCCAGGATTCTCCTGGATGAACTCTCTTCCGCCAAGAGACGCAACTACCGGCGCAGCGCGAGTGATGTCTCGGCTTACGAAATGGAGGAATCGATGGGGTCAGGGAAGATCGTGACGGCTTTAGCCTTCGCCTCGTTTCTGCTGTGCATCTGTCCGGCGGCCGTGGAGGCTTACAACCCGAAGTTCTTCACGCTGAATGTCGGGCAGACCTATACAGACGCCTTCGGCGGCGATGTCGCCAGATCGGTGAAGCTTCTCGATGTCGCCGACAGCTACGAAATGGGCTACTGGCAGGGCGGGCTGCGGAAGATCTGCTACAAGTCCACGATCACCCTGGCCGTGGACGGCGTCGAAGGCGTCGTCGGCTGCGGCCCGTTCTATATGCCGGTCGTCATCAACGGTCTGAGGATTTGCGGGGAGCTGACCAGAGCCTTCACGATCGACAGCACCGCGATCCCGGAGATGTCTGAAGCGGTCCTCTTGAGCGCGAAGGACGCCTCGATGTCCTGGTACGACCCCGGACGGTTCGCGTTTCCCATCAAGGACTACCGATGGGGCTGCTCCAATTTCCAGAACGCCTGGCTCGGGTTCCACGACATGTCGGCCGGCAAGCTGTACTACCACTACGGCGTCGACCTGGGCGGGATGTACCCGAAGCATCACAGGCTCGTGTCGATGATTCCCAACGCCGAGATCGTCTCCTACGGCGTCGGCACCTCGATCCGCAACTCGGAATTCGAGATCCTCTACTACCATATGGTCGACCGTTACTTGCGAGAGGACATCCATGCGGGCAGCGTTCTCGATCGAGGCGAGATGTTCGGGTACCTGGGCAACTCCCAGTGCGGCAACGACGCCCACGTGCATATCGACATGCGCTACGTCTCGGACCCCAAGAGGAACATCAACTGCTTCCCGATCCTCGTCCAGGCGTACCTCGAAGAGTATGGCGAGCCGCTGTCGTTCCCGGGACACAAGAGGCATTGCTACGAGGGCGACACGATCGAACTCGAAGGCTCTTTGTCCGTCGCGCCTCCCGGCCGGAGCATTGCGTCCTACGAATGGACGTTCACGGACGGAACGAAAGCGGCCGCCGCGAACGTGCGCCGAACCTACAACACGCGAGGCGCTTATGCGGAGGAGCTGACGGTGACGGACAGCGCCGGCAAGCGATCGTCGAACTGCGTCATGGTGTTCGTCTACGATCGCCAAAATCCGACGGAGGCTCCCTACGCCGATTCGCTGAGCCATTTTCCGGTGAGGGGCATCGTCCCAGGCACGCCGGTCGCGATCTACTTCCACGGTCGGAACATGACGTCGAACTTCACGATCGACTACGGCGACGGCACGGTCGAACCCGCCTCGAACCACGACACGAAAGTGCATTCGTATGAGCGTCCGGGCGAATACGTGATTACCTTCAAGGGTGATGGCCCCGGCGGCACGGGAATATTCCGAAGGGAAATCCTTGTGGGCGGTGAATGAGGGCAATCGTGGACTCTCAAAAGCATGAAGATAGGTGGCTGTCGCGAATGGCACTGCCGTGATCTTGTTTTGCGCAGACCCTCCGCTAGGACGTCGAGG
>CALMMH010000939.1 GCA_937868145.1 uncultured Phycisphaerales bacterium | reverse complement strand
CTGAAAATGAGCATGCACCTCCTTGAAGAGGCGCATCGCATCATCGTGTGTTAGCTGGCCAAGTTGCCTCCCCTTCTCCGTAAGGGTCCATACACCACGCCTTGATGCATCAATGACGCCAGCCTTGACGAGGTAAAAACGTGCCCAGGCAACCTGATTCTCGAAACGCGACCACCCCGAAGGCAATGTCTCTGAGAGAGTCTCATCTGTAAGGTCCATCTTCGCCACAATACCCTGGTAGGCTTCAGCAGGTCTGGCAGAGCCACCAAGATCTCGCAGCACCGCGACGAGAGGACTGAAGTACCTCACGAATCTCGGACCTGAATCTGTTCTCCTTCCCATTCCTATGTCCCGATCCCTTTCTCCCCGTCAATAGTCGACTGTCTCCAACTCCCTCATCCATGGTGGCGTCGTCCGGCAGTGAGTCGATTACCTGTTTTGCCGCTTCTTTCGTGCGTATGATCATCCTTCCAACGAGACTCCACTATAGTATACCTCGCTCCGGCAAGGATTTCCAGAGCCATCCGGCGGAGGCTATGCCTCTTCGGGGGCGGGGAGTTGGGCGCGTTCTACGCCGCCGAGGAGATGCGGGAGGGATTCTTCGAGCTCCATGGGCTCCGTCAAATCCCGGGCGATTTCCGTGAGGAAGCGGCTGGGCTTCATCATGATCACGCTGCCGCCGCGGTTGCGATAGATTTGCGGAACCACCAGGTAGATCTCGTCGCGGGCGCGCGTCACCGCAACGTGGAAGACCCGTCGCTCCTCTTCGAGGTCGTCGGCGCGATTCATGGCCATGTCGGTCGGGAATCGGCCGTCGGCCAGCCAGGGGATGAAGACGATCGGCCACTCCAGGCCCTTGGCCTGGTGGACGGTGCTGAGGATCACGAACTCCTGTTCAACCGGACCTTCGACGCAATTCTCGCCGGAAAATTCGCCCGCCAGGCAGGCGTCGGCGAGGAAAGCCTCGACGTTCTTGTACTGGCCCGCGAAATTCGCCAGGGCCTTGATGTCCTCGCGGCGCATCGAGGCGTTGTCGTAATGCGAGACCAGGTAGTCGTCGTAAAACCTCTTGTTCGCCAGGTCGATGATCTCCGCAGGCGAGTCGATCTGACGCGACTCCTGGAGCAGGTTGACGAACTCCTTGAAGAAAGGCTGGACGCTCGACGGCAGGAGACTGGCGGTCTCAATGCCCAGGACCTCGTTGAAGGGGTCCGCGGCGCTGCTGATGTGCTGCCAGACCCGCCGGGAGATCGCGCTGCCCACGCGAGGCAGCATCTTGAGCAGCCGCAGCCAGGCCAACTCGTCGCGCGGGTTCTGCGTGACGCGGAGGTAGCACAGGATGTCCTTCATGTGCGCCTGCTCGAAGAACCGCAGCCCGCCGCGGATGTGGAACGGGATATTGCGACGCTGGAATTCGAGTTGGATCTCCAGAGAGTGCCAGTGGCTGCGATAGAGGACCGCGATATCGTTGAGCGTGCGGCCCTGGTCGAGCAGGTGCAGCACGTACTCGGCGATGAACCGCGACTGCGTGAAGTGGTCCTGGCAGGCGACGATCGCGGGCTTGAGACCCGAGGACCGAGTCGCCTTGAGGTTCTTGGGCAGCCGTCGATTGTTTTGGGCGATGCTGGCGTTGGCCAGCGTCAGGATCTCCGGCACGGAGCGGTAGTTCATCTCGAGCTTGCACTGGCGGGCGTCCGGGTAGCGACGGTTGAACGTAATGATGTTCTCGAAATTCGCGCCGCGGAAGCTATAGATCGACTGCGAGTCGTCGCCGACGACCGTGAGGTTGCGGTGCTTGGAAGCCAGCAGATCGACGATCATGCCCTGGATCGCGTTGGTGTCCTGGTACTCGTCGACGAGGACGTGCTGAAACTGCCCTGCGAGCATCTCGCGGACGTCCGCGTGCTCCATCATCAGTCGCAGCCACGCGCTGAGCAGATCGTCGAAGTCCAGGAGCTGCCGGGCGCGTTTTTTCTCCGTGTACAGCACGAGCACCTTCTCGATCCCCTCCATCTCCTTGATGAACATGGGGAAGCGTTTGGTGATCACGGCCTGGAGCGGGTCGAGCGTGTTCTGGAGGAAGCTGGAGATCGCGGCCAGGACATTCTTCTGGGGGAATCGGCGTTCTTTGGTGTCGACGCCGGCCTCTTCGACGGACGAAGCCAGCAGGTCCTTGGCGTCCTCGCGGTCGAGGATCGTGAAGTCCGGCGAAATCCCCAGACGCTTTCCGTGAATTCGCAGGATGCGGTTGGCGATGTGGTGGAAGGTGCCGCCCCAGATGTCCTTGGTCTTCTGCTGGACGAGCAACTCGACGCGATTGAGCATCTCGCGGGCGGCGCGGTTGGTGAAGGTGACCAGCATGATCCGGCCCGGGTCCACGCCGTGATGGACCAGCCAGGCCAGGCGATAGGTCAGCGCCCGCGTCTTGCCGCTGCCGGCCCCGGCGACGACGAGCATCGGACCGCCCGGCGCGGTCGCCACCGCCAGTTGCTCCGGATTCAGATCCGCCCCAAAATCGATATCCCCGGCCGCGGTTCGCGCCTGGAGTGTGAATTTTCGCGTCATAGTGCTCAGGCTTACGGAACGTCCGTGCCCTTGATCTCGATCACCTCGAAATGCCGGTCGCCGCGAGGAATGGTCACCGTCACCTTGTCTCCCACCGACTGCCCGAAGATGGCGCTTCCGATGGGCGACTGCACGGAGATGCTTCCCTTGTCGGAATCGGCCTCGTCGGGCCCGAGCAACTGGTAGGTCACCTTCTGATTCCTGTCCAGATCCATCAGGGTCACGATCGTGCCGAACTCGGCCTCCTCGGTCTCGGCTTTCGTGCAATCGACGATGTCCGACCGGCTCAGCATGCCCTTGAGCTCGCGAATCCGACCGACGAGAAAGCCCTGATGCTCGCGTCCGCTGATATACTCGCCGTTCTCCTTCAGATCGCCCATCTCGCGGGCTTCCGCGACGCGCTGCATCACCGCGGGCAGTTCGGTCTTCTCCAGCCGCTCCAATTCCTCCTTCAGTCGGTTGTAACCCGTCTTCGAGATCGGTACAGGATCAAGCATCGCGATCGTTCTCCACGAATCCAATAGTGCCGTTTTCTATCTTGTGCCCAATCACACTCGCCGCACATCCCCCATGCCAGCGGTGGCAATTGAACTCCATACGCCGTTCTGCCAATTGGGTTGGCAAACCACCATAACACAATCGAACGTAAAAGTCATCCCCACAGTGAAGAAACACTTCGCCGGCGAACGAAAAGCGGATGAGCCGAGGCGAAGAGAACAGTAGAATAACGAGGCATTCGCCCGCTCCCGACCCGGGTCAATGGCCTTCGATATTTTCCTTCACGATTCGGGCCGGGATTCCGACTACCTGGACATGGGCGGGCACATCCCGCGTAACGACCGCTCCGGCCCCCACCACGGCGTGCGCTCCGACCGTGATATGGTCCAGGACGATGGCGCCCATACCGATGTAGGCGGCCTCGCCGATTGAGCATGCCCCGGCGACGTTCGCGCCAGGCTGGATGGACGAGTACGCCCCGATCGTCGTGTGGTGGCCGATCAGGGCCCCGCGATTGACGATCACGTGCGGCCCCAGAGTCGAATGGGACCCGATCACGCAGGCTGCGTTCAGGATGGCGCCCTCCCCCACCTCGGTGCGGGGCG
>CALMMH010000938.1 GCA_937868145.1 uncultured Phycisphaerales bacterium | reverse complement strand
ATCTGCAGTTGCGGCTGTTCGCGACCGGTTGTGTCCCTGGGGCGTCCTGCTCGATTGCCCAGGAGCGCAGGGAACTGCTCGCCAGGAAACTGAATCTCGATCCAAAGGCTTCGCAAATCGTAGTTCTGTCGCCGGACCCGAAGGCTCCGGTGGATGTGACCGTCAAGACCGGGAAGGGCACGATTCTGGCTTCCTTCACCACTCCTTTGCCCATTCCCAAGACGGATCCGCCGCAGCGGCCGGACTTCATGAACAAGCCCGACGGGCAGTTGACGATCGAAGAGAAGTACCTCAAGGCTCTGAAAAAGGACCTGGCAACGGATCGCAGGAAGGCCCGCGAATACTACGAGAAGGCCCTGGCAGACGACGCCGGGTATACGCCGGCCCTGCGCTCGCTGGCCGTGCTCGACACCGAGGCCGCGTTGTATGAGGCGGCCCTCAGCCGGCTGCAAGAGGCGGTCCAGCGCGACCCCGGCGACGGCGTAGCCTGGTACTTTCTCGGCGTGAACTACCTCAGGACTCGTAACCCGACGGAGGCGCTTCGTTGTGCCCGCCAGGCGACGAGGTGCACCGGGACCGGGGCCCTGGCGTTCGATTTGGCCGGGCGCGCCCATGCGGCCCTCGGAGAGAGCCAAGCGGCCCTGGATGCGTTCGAGAAAGCCGCCCGTATGGACACGAAGGACCCGCTGGCCCGCGATCATTGGCTGCTGGCTCTGTATGCCGCCGGAGACAGCAACTCGGCGTTCAAGGGCGCCAAGGAAGCCGTGTCCCAGGATCCGACGGACCTGGCGCCCAGGGCCCTCCTGGCGCTGCAGGGTCCCAAGGAAATGCGAAACTTTGTGAAGGAGGCCCGAGGCTTCGTCGGTGAGGATGATTTCGAGATGCTGGAGACGAGTCTCACTTTTGTGGAGATGAGCCTCGTGAAGGAAGCAGCCAAGCTGCTTGCCGCCGTCTGCATGGACGCGGTTCCGGATGAAGGGCGCAGTCCGCTGCCGATGTATTACCTGGCTTGGTTTGCCTCTCTGCAGAAAGACGCCAAGGCGTCCGAAGCGTGGTTGAGCCGGGCGGCGGCGACGTACCGGGATTTCGTATTTCCATCGCGGCCGGAGGAACTGGAGGTGCTCGAGTACGCTCTGCGTGAGAATCCGGGCGACGCATACGCGCATCTACACATTGGCAATCTGCTTGTTCATCTCGGCCGGCCGGCCGAGGCGGTGGATCACTGGCAAAAGGCCGCCGATTTGAATCCGTCCCTCAGCATGGCCCATCGCAACCTTGGCCTCTACGCCTGGGCGGTGAACAACGATCTGCCGAAGGCCGAGCAATCCTACAGAAACGCAATCGACGCCCGGTCCACGGATCAAACCTTGTACCGGGACCTCGCGGAGATTCTGATGGCCCAGTCGAAGCGGCCTGCGGCGATCGAACTCCTGGAGTCCGTGCCCTCCGAGGGGGTTCGTCGTGCGGATATCCTCATCATGCTCGCCCAGGCGTACTCGGACGAGCAACGGCACGACGATACGATCAACCTGCTGGAGTCCACGCCCTATTTCGTCAACTGGGAAGGCCAGACCATCACGTGGAATATGTTCCACCGGGCCCACATGGAACGCGGCCGGATTCGCTTCGAGGGCAACGATTTCGCCGGAGCGTTGAAGGACTTCGAGGCTGCTTTGACCTACCCGGACAACATCGGCGCCGGACGCTCGAACAAACCGCAGGAGGCGAAAGCCCAGTACTGGAAGGGCAGGACGCTTCAATCGCTCGGGCGATTGGAGGAGGCCAAAGCGGCGTGGCGGGAGGGGGCTGCGGGCCCGGAGGGTTCCGACGACCAGAACAAGCATCGTCAGCTATGCGACGAGGCCCTGCAACGGGCCGGATGACTGCCTCATTGCCTGCCGTCCAAGGAACCGGTCGTACCTTCACATTCCTCACCGACTCCTTTCCCGGTTCCTGAGATAGTAACGGGGTTTGGGCTCAGAGGTTCTTCAGGAAGTTGTCTTGACTCTCGCCCAGAATGAACTCTTGCGGCCATGGGCCTGTCGAAGGTGCTGCACGAATTCCGTCTGTTGCGATTCCATGCCGGCGACAGCGGCCAATTCCTGCATGATCATCAGGTACTTGGCGGCGTGTGAATACGCATTGTAACGGCTCTCGTTCAGAATATCGAGCAGCAGAATCCTGTAAAGGATCCACGCCTGTGATGGGTACGGTTCCGCCAATGCCTCGATCACCTTCAGGATCGTGTCGTATGATGAGCCGGAAATCTCCTCTTGCTTTCGTTGAACGAGCCTGGCCGCTCGCTCCAGGTCGCCCATTTGCGTCAGGAAGTACACTCCTTGTTCCGGCGAACGGTGGTTCTCAGCCAGTGCGGCAGCTTTCCGTTGAGTTTGGGGTTTGTCCGCATCACTGGTCAGTTGCAGGATCTTCTCGAATGTGCTTTCGCCCAGGCAGAGGGAGAACTCCCGCCAGAGGATTTCGCGGGCTTCGTCCTTTCGGCCCAGGGCGATCAGGATCTTGCTCTTGAGCGTGGGATAATCGTCGGGCTCGCCACAGAGGAACCTGGCCGTTCCCTTTTCCAGATAGGCCAACGCTTCCTGCAACCGCCCGGCCTCGAACAATCGGCGGGATACGGACAAGGCGTAGGTCTGCATCAATCCCTCGGATTCGACGATGGCGATGTATTCGTCGACGTCGCCGCAGGCATCCGCGATTTCCTCCAGCCAGCCAACAATGTCGGTACGTTCAAAGCCGGACGGCCGTTCGCCGGAGACGGGGCGAGGCAGGGCCGCGAGATCGCTCTTGAGCCGCCATTGGAGGGTGCGAAGACCTTCATTGCCCAGGGCCTGCGCGAATTTCGTGATCATGTCGTCCTTGACGGCATAGCCGTTGTCGTGAATTTGGTCGTAGACGAGGCCGGCCAACTGCTTTATGTCGCGGGACTCAATGCGGGCCCAGACCTCGCCCCAGAGTGTCACGCCCTGCTGGCAGGTGGGCCAGAGATAACCATTGGAGTCGTCGATATTCGCCATGCCTTTCTCGGCAGCTCGGACGAAGGAAACGAGCAGCTTCTGAGCGTCCGCCAGATCGCCTTTGTCCATCAAGGATCGGATGGAGGCCAGCACCTGATCCAGTTCACGGGAAATGGACAACGCCATCTTCCAGCCGTCGCGGCGTTTGGCGAGTTGCCATGCCTGACGAATCCGACCTCGGATTTCGCCGGCCAGGACGTCCGTGCGTGCCTTCGGTGTAACCAGATCGAGGAGGGAGGCTCGCAACTTCTCATCATCCTGGCAGCGTTCCAAGAGCCATGCGACCAGCTCCGGCTTGCCGGTTGCTTCAAGGTATATCCGCAATTCGTCGTCACTAATCCTTCGAGCCATGTTCAGAGTTCACCTTTCAACCTCGCAAAGGTTCCATGCCTTGGTCCAGGATCTTGACGTACCGGTCATAGACGTAGATTCGGTCTCTTTGTTTGCCGGTGATTTCCCGGACGATTCCGGCGGTTTTCAGGTTCTCCACTGCCTTACGAACGGTCGGTGGAGTCAGATCGAGTTGGGCAGTCGCATTCGGGATGGTTGTGATCGGATGCTGTCGCAACAGGTCAAACACGCGATGAGCAGACCCGCCTTTTCGACCAAGGTCCTCGATCTTGCGTCGGTCCTCGTCAAACAGCTTCAGAATGTGGCCGGCTGTATCCGCCGCCTGCTGGGCCGTTTGCTGGACTCCCGATCCTATACCTCATGTCATCTGCGATGCAGCACGGCCTGAACAATCGCGTCGGCAAGGGCCTTCATTCCTCGGTCGCCAGGGTGGGCGGCAACGCCGTCATGTATGAACGATCGTTCCGAGCGGGCAATGTTGGCTTCCTCGCGCCCAATGGGGCCCGCATCGACGAATATGGCATCTGCCTCCCGGCAGGCTATTCGGAGCACTTCATCTTTGGCGGGGTCGGCCCAGAAAGAACTCCGCACCACCACAAGCGGATGACGTTTGGCCAGAGCGCATCCCAGGATCTTCGTCACCCCGGCCTTGAATTGTGCTTTGGCGTCCTCTGATCCCAGCGCCGGCACATTCTCGCCGATAGCCAGAACCACCAGGTCGGGATCGAATGCGAAGAAGTCCTTCATTTGCGATTCCACGTCGTAATCTGCATAGTTGCGCTCAAAATCCGCAATGTTTCGAATCATCATCTCAGGCATGGAACCGGTATGCTGAGCGATCGCGCCGGTGACGAGATGAACATAATCTTTGTCTTCGGAACTGGCTGCCATACCCCAGTTTCCGGCCCAGCCGATATCCGCTTTGGGACCGTGCAGGGTGATACTGTTGCCCAGAAAGAGAATCCGGCGAATGGCGGATGGCTTGACCTCCGGTTCTGCAGTGACTGGAAACATCGAGATCCGGAACTTGGTGCAACCATACGGAATGAGCGTGACGGACTGGGCCGGTTTCGACTTGGCGATCGGCAGAAGAGGCAGCCGAGGAGCTTGGGGGTCGGGATTCCAGGCAATCTCACGTGCATTGACGCGAAGTGTCAGCGGGGCGGCCAGCGGCCAATCCCATCGGGCCGGCATTTTGCCGCGTTGTACGGTTAATCCGGGTTCCTGAACATCCAACGCAAACTTCCATCGGGCGTTCGGGTCCGGCGTATTGGCGTTTGTTGTGTCGGGGATCGGCAGCGCAAAGAGCAGGGGACCATAGGAGACCGACGCGTAAGGGACGCCCTGTATGCTATCATCATCCGGGATTGTCACCCGCATGACACGATGCGCTCCATCATAGGGCGGGCCTGACGCGGCGTCGCGTCCACGTTGCACGACGGCCGTCATCGGAAACCGCAACTGGACGAGATCGCCCGGTTTCCAGGTTCGGTTGACGCGGGAGAAACCATTGGCGTTCCGGTCGACCGTAATGGGAGAGCCATTCACGCTCAGGGTCGGATTTGCGCACCATCCGGGAATGCGAAAGTCGATCGGGAAAGCCGCTTCCCGCGCCGGCTGCACGGAGATGTCGATGGTCTCCTTAAAGGGATAATCGGTTTTGCAGTCAATCGTGACCGGCACGCGGTCTGCAGCCAACGTCGTCACTTTGCAGGGACCATAGCAGGTCGCCGCCAAGCCGTTGTCATAAGTCGCCATCCACATATGGGTGGCATACCACGGCACAATACGATTCAGCGCGGCGGTACAGCAGAGCGGACTGTGCTTGGGCGCGTAGACACCTCCTTCGGCCATAGGACCATGAGGGAAGTTCGGCGAGAGATTAGCGAACCGATTGGGGCTCTGGAAGTAAACATGGGTCTTGAAATCCCGCGATACGGTGGCTGGCCCTGCGTTGAAGAATGCCCGTTCGAGCCGATCCCCCATTCGGCCTTCGCCGGTCACGGCGAGAAGGCAGACCTGGCTCCATATGTATCCCGCCACGTCGCAGGTTTCACTTCCCCGAAACGCACCGGTGGGTCCATACCACTCGTCGGAAACCGGTACTCCATAGGGCTGCATGGCGATGCGTTCCAGCAAGTCGTGCCAGCCGACGGCTGCTTGGAGATAGTGCACATCACCCGTCCACAGATAGCCGACGGCCCATGGCGTGGTGCTCTCGATGAATTCGACCACGTGGGCGTTATCCACAGTAGTACCCGGCTTCAGGTCCGGCGCCTTGCGATACCGGTTCAGATTCGGCAGAAGACCTCCGCCTTCCTCCTTGAACATGGCATCCAGCGCCTCGGCGATGCTTTTGTCGCCCGTCCAGCAGTAGGCGTCGAATGCCGGCCACAGATTCGATATATTGCCTCTGATCGACCGTAGACAATCAGGATCTCCGGAGTATGCCTTCTCGAGCGCATCGAGGATATGTTCGTCACCCGATCCCATATAGAATCCCGTCATGGCGCGTCCCAACAGGCCGCAGGCCCAAAGCGGCCAGCCTTCCAACGCGGCGGCGACGGCCTTGCGGTCGTCGGGATTGTTCCGGTCGAGCCACCAGAGAAAGAGCAGACCGTTGGTGTTCATATGGTCGGCCACGGCGTAAAGCCGTCTTTTCGCCTGCTGGATCATCGCCTCGTCGTGCAGAGCGAAACCCAGGCGGGCCAAGCCATCGAACCAGTACCCACCCCCTTCGTAAGGCCAGGCGCCTTTGTACCAGAGCAAGTTGTCGCCGGTCATCTTGTGATCCGGAGCCCAAGCCCGCTTGAACTCATCATCGTACTCGTCCATGTGACCGGTGAAGCCGTCCCGCGCAGCCAGGCACCAGTCTCGCAACCAACCGACAGGTTCGACCGCACCGGGAGGCAGCGGGATCAACGCCGGTCGCGTCGGCGGCT
>CALMMH010000937.1 GCA_937868145.1 uncultured Phycisphaerales bacterium | reverse complement strand
GATGGTCTCGATCCGCTTGATCGCGTCGATCGTCTGACTGACCGCGTAGGCCGCTTGGGGCGAACCGGGGAACAGCGATACGCCGAGCACGACGGCTGCGATGACGAGGGCGGCGGCCGCCACTTGGGTCTTTCTGCCTTGCATGAGGAATCTCCTTACACCTGCCTCCACGGGAGCGGAGGGTTGCTGTTGGTTTTGTCGCTGGGCGTCCAGAGCGCTGTGCAGGACCCTCTCATCGAACTGGGGCGTGGTGCGGGCGGCATACTGCCTGGCCTCGCAGTGGTTTCGGATCACGTCTTCGAATCGGTTCTGGTCTTTCATAGCGTCACTTGGCCATCCAGCAGGGAACGGAGTCGCTCCAGGCCGTAACGATAGCGGCTCTGGATCGTGTTGATGGATACGCCTTGGGATTTCGCGATCTCCCGGAACTTCATTCCGACCTGCAGGTGGAGGATCACGGTCTCTCGTTGATCGTACGGAAGCTGGGCCAGGGCTTGCTCGAGGAGCATCGTTCGCTCATTCTGCACGGCCGCATGCTCCGGCGGCGGCGATTCCGCGGCGTTATCCGCCGCCTCTCGTGGCGATGCCCGCCGCACATCGGATCGGTTCAGGCTTCGCACGCGGTTGGCGACCGTGCTGAGCAGGTAGCTCCGCAGGCTCGTCCGCAGTCGCAGCCTCGGCGCGAACCGCACGAACGACACGAACGCATCGTGTACGGCGTCCTCGGCGGTGGCCTTGTCGTTCGACAACGTCACGGCCAGGCCCAGCAGGTCGTGCCTGTACTTTTCATAGACCTGCTTCAGGGCGTCTACGTCGCCGCGTTGGAGCTTCCACAGCAGCAGCCTGTCTTCCAGCATCAACGGTCAGCCTCATAGTTTCGAAACCAGCGACTATCGCCACTAAGACATAGATCACGATGGCTTTAGTCTAAACCGAGTGGAAATTTTCCGCGAGACCGGATTGAGGCGATCCCCGCCGAAAAAGGAATCGCCACGGTCACGGGGAGTCTGCTATGATATCCGACTTTGGAACAGGATGTGGAGCAGAACGCATGAACGCACGATATGGCATGATCTTCGACGTGGACGGGTTGATCGGCGACACGGAGCCCATCAACGCCAAGGTGACGATCCGGATTCTGGAGGAGATGTTCGGTCTCAAGGACGTCAAGGATGAGGATTTCACTCTGGGCTACGGCCGGGGCGCCGAGGCGTACGTCAAGGCGGGGGCTCGATTCCACGGCGTCGAATTGACGGACGAGCAGGCCCACGCCGCCGCGGAGATCCGCGAGCACCGGCTGGCCGAGACGATCCGCAAGGAGGGGCTGCCCGCCTTTCCCGGCGTGCTGGACCTGATCCATGCGGCCCTGCGGGACGGCGGTTTTCGCCTGTCCATCGCAACCTCCGCGACGCGGGAGCTGTCCGAGGCGATCCTGACCGCGGTCAAGGTTCCGTTCGATCGGATGGCTTATGTCAGCGGCAGCGACGTGAAAAAGAAGAAGCCCGACCCGCAGATCTTCCTGATCGCGATCGAGCGGCTGGGCCTCCCGGCGGCCCGCTGCGTCGTCTTCGAGGACGCCCCCAGCGGGGTCCAGGCGGCCAAAGCCGCCGGCGCCAAATGTATCGCCGTGACCAACACGGTCCCGGCCGACCAGCTCGGCGGCGCCGACCTGATCACGGACTCTCTGGAGAAGGTGAGCCTCGAGACAATTCGCGAGATCATCGGCTGACGAGGGCAATTCAGAAAGGGGATTCCGTACGATGTCGCCACTTCGCAAAGACCACGAGCCGCCGGCCGCGGTACGCAAGGGTTGGCGGTATCATCATCTGGGGATTCCCACGAAGGAGCCCAGGGCCGGCGAGCGATACCTTGCGCATCTGGGGATGTACGTGTCCGGCTTTGAGACCAGTCCTTACGGCGTCGAGTGGATGCGTTTCGATCCGGACAGCCCCATTTCCTCGCTGATACAGACTGTTCCTCACGTCGCTTTTGAGGTCGACGATCTGGATGTCGAGATCGAGGGCAAGGAGCTTCTTGGCCGAGTGAGCGAGCCGTCCGATGGAGTTCGAGTCGCTATGATCATCGACAACGGCGCCCCGGTGGAATTGCTCGAGTTTCGAAAGAAGTCGAACTGAATGTAGGGAGGTTGCGATGTCGCGTCACCTGGCGACTGCGGTGCTGATTGTTCTGTTGCTTGGTTCCAGTTTGGGTCTTGCGTCACAAACCCAGCCGGCGACGCTGTTCGAGGCTGTGTCCTGGCTGCAGGGCGAGGCGCATCGGATCGTTCGGGCCTCCAGGCGGACGATGTCGGACGGGACCGCGGCGTTTCCGCCCCAGGTGGGGCTCGGCTACGAAGCGTTCTGGCTGCGGGACTACGCCTACACGCTGGAGGGATCGGTCGACTCCTACTCAGACAAGGAACTGACCGACGCGTGTCGGTTGTTCATTCGGAGCATGGGACCCGACGGCGCGGGCGTCGACTGCGTCAAGTTCGACGGCACGCCGATCTATAAGCCGGGATTCGGGTCGATGGGCGAGAACCCCGTCGCGGACGGATCGCAATTTACAGTCGCCGTCGCTTGGCACACGTACCGCAAGGCCAAGGACGCCCAACTGCTCCAGGAATGCCTCGACCCGCTCATCAAGACGATGAACGCAGTGCCTCGCAACCCCGCGACGGGTCTCGTACATATCACGCCGGGCGAGTTGTGGGACCGATGTCCCTACGGCTTCACCGACACGGTGCACAAGCAGGGGGACGAACTGTTCTGCTCGCTGCTGTATGTCGAGGCCAGCCGTCGGCTGGCGGACCTGCTGACCTCGGCCGGCCGCACCGACGACGTGGAGAAATGGCAGGCGGAGTCGGAGCGGGTCGCCGAGAGCGTTCGCAAGGTGTTCTGGGATCCGCAAGCGGGCCTGTTCCGAGCGGCCACGGTCTGCTGTCGGGAGCCTGACATCTGGGGCTCCGCGTTCGCGGTGTATCTCGGGGTCTCCGACCGCGAGCAGTCGATGGCGATCGCGACGTACTTCCAGAAGAACTACGCAGGCATCGTGCAGAACGGCCAGATCCGTCACCTGCCGGCCGGCGTGTATTGGGAGAAGGCCGGCCCTCGCGACACGTACCAGAACGGGGCCTACTGGGCGACGCCGACCGGATGGTTCGTCTATACGCTCGATCTCGTGGACCCTTCGCTGGCCGATCAGACGGTCCTGGACCTGGTGAAGGACTTCCAGGCCGGCGAGGCCTGCGAATGGGTCTTCAATGACAAGCGGCAACTCCCCAACTACCTGGCCAGCGCCTCATTGCCTCTGGCGGGCATCCGAGCCATGATCGAGCGGCGGCAGTCGACACGTGAGCCGGCCGCTGGGAAGCAGTGAGGATTCGCTATGTCACAAGATGTGAAGAAGCATATTCAGTCCCTCGTCGATTTGGAAACCGAGGGCTGGAACACGAAGAACCCGGACCTCTTTCTCTCGATGATTCACCCTGACATGGCCTGGCCGTGGCCGCCGACGGCCGAGGCTCACGATCCAGTGGACTGGGTGTTCGTCCTCGGACGGTTTGACCGAGAGCGATGGCGGCAAAGCTGGCAGGACCTGTTCGACAGCCACGATCTCGTCCACAACCGCCGCAACACGGTGAAGATCGAAGTCTCCGAACAGCAGGACGCCGCGTTTGCGGTGGTCGACATCGACACCCTGTGGCGTCACAAGAAAACCGGGGAAGACTCCCATTGGTTCGGCCGGGTCTGCAAGATCTACACGAAGATGCCCCACGGCCGGTGGAAGTTGATCTCGCATACGGGGGCGTTGGACTACTCCTGTGTGAACCGATCTTCAATGGCATCGAGGCAGACAGGCTGAATCGATGCATCCAGTGAATTCCGGGAATTCCGCCTGGAATTTCCACGCCGCACGCCGCACGCCGCACGACGCATTACGCACGACGTCGCCCCGCGAGCCCGTAATCCTCAGGGAAATTGAGATAGGCGAACTTGCCGTGGAGTTCGTACGCTTTGCGGTCGCGGGCCTTGGC
>CALMMH010000936.1 GCA_937868145.1 uncultured Phycisphaerales bacterium | reverse complement strand
GCGGAACATGTCCTGGTCTTCGAGGTAGCTGCCGTCGCACCAGCGATAGACTTCCGCGGCCAGGGTGTTTTCGCCTTTTTGCAGGTAGGGCGTGACATTGAACTCCGCGGGCGTCATGCTGTCTTCGCTGTAGCCGACCATCTGGCCGTTGATCCAGACGTAGACCGCGCTGATGACGCCGTCGAAGTGCAGGAAGACCTGCCGGCCGTCCCAGGAATCCGGAATCGTGAACTGGCGACGATACGAGCCGACCGGGTTGTAGTCGTGGGCGATGTACGGCGGATTCGTCGGGTGCGGATAGCGGATGTTCAAATAGATCGGCTTGTCGTAGCCCTGCATCTCCCAGTTCGACGGAACCGGGATCTCGGCCCATTTGCTCACGTCGAAGTCCGGCTTGTAGAAATCCACCGGCCGGTCGGCTGGTTTGACCACACAATTGAACTTCCAGTTGCCGTTGAGCGACTGGAAATAGGGCGAAGCTCCGGTGTTGCAGGCCAGCGCGGTCTCGACGTCGGCATAGACCATCAGCGTGCAATGCCCGGGCTCCTTGTTGCGGCCGACGACTTCGGGATTCTCCCAGTCGTTGGCGGTGGTGGATTTGTCCTCGGCACAAAGCCCACACAGGGGCATCGCGAGGATCAGTGTTGCAGGTAGGACCAACCATTTCGCTCTCATACTCGATGTCTCCATTGTGTATGCACCCCAACCTCAAATGACGTTCAAGCCACGTGCCCGCGGCAAGCGTCGCAAGCACGTGAGCATCGTTGTACATCCTTTGTCTGGAAAAAGCAATCCGAGGCTGAGGGGCAGTTGTTTTTGCCATCCGAGGGACTTCGCGGTATTGTGGCGTTCAGCGTCCTTCAGGTGACTGGGCTCTGATTGGAGATGCGAAAAGATGGGTAACGCCATGATCGGATGGTTCCGGCTTGGAGTCTTTCTGTCGGCGGGGGTCGTCTCGGCGTCGGCTGTCGCGCAGGGACGCGTCGCGGCTCTGGACAACGCATTGATTCTCAACGAGGACGACAGCCACTTCTTCAGTTCTCGCGAGAGCGACGCCATGAGCCGGGAGGGCCTGGACGCCTTTATCGACCAGTATGCCGGCACGGCGGTGACGCATTTGTTCCTGTGCCCCAACGCCATGCGCGCCAGTTTTCGCAGCCGGACGCGGGAGGCGATCTGGGATCCGGTCGACGGCCGATCGCCCTCGAATCGTTGGGTGGACAACGCCCGCTCGCTCCACGAAAACGGGCTCGATCCCTACGCAGTCTGGATCGCGCGCTGCCGCGAGAAAGGCATCTCTCCCTGGTTGTCGATGCGGATGAACGACATTCATAGCGTGGACGAGCCGAATTCCTTCATGCACTCGTCCTTCTGGCGGGAGCATCCCGAGTTCTGGCGGGTTCCGAACGGATCGGCCTCGCCCTGGCAAAACCGGGCGATGAATTACGCCCATGCGGAAGTTCGCGCCCACCAGATGGCCTTCGTGCAAGAGTTGCTCGAACGCTACGACCCGGACGGCCTGGAGCTGGATTGGATGCGGTTCGGCTGGCATTTGACGCCCGGCCGGGAGAAGGAAGAAGGCGCTTGTCTCACCGAGTTCGTCCGCGACGTCCGCGCCCTCGTGAAAGCGTGGACGACCCGGCGCGGACATCCCATCGGGCTGGGCGTGCGGGTCCCGGCTCATCCGGACGCGGCTGCTCTTCTGGGCATGGACGGCGTGCAGTGGGCGAAGGATGGGCTGGTCGATCTGCTGGTGCCTTGTCCTTTCTGGTCCTCCTCCGATTTCGACATTCCGGTCGAGTTGTGGAAAGAACGTTTGGGATCGGCCGCCGCGAACGTGGTGGTCGCGCCCGGCCTGGAATACAATGCACGTCCCTGGCCGGGCGGCCAGGCGGCAGCCAACACGTTGGCGTCGGCCTATGGTTTCGCTGCTTCTGCTCTCGCCCGCGGAGCCGATGCGCTGTACCTGTTCAACTGGATGGATTCGGAGACGCGGCCTGTCCCGGCCGAGTCCTATCGAAGGCTTGTCGAACGGGGACTGAAAGCCGATGTCGTGGGACGCGCGGAGCGCCGTCATCCGGTGTGCTACCGCGACACGGTCCCCAGCGGCTTCCCCAATGGCGCCGTGCTGCCGGCCGAAGGACCGGAAGGACGGGAGTTCCGCATTCACATCGGTCGGGCCCCCGCTTTCGGTCGCGTTGAGCTGATTGTCGGACTGGCCCAACGCGACGGCGTCTCCACTGCTGCGTTCCACGTGGAGATCAACGGCGTCGAAGCCCCGTCGGCCGACGACCTTCAGGAAACCACGGATCTGGGAGGCGATCCGGCCCGTGCAGTTCGGTTCCTCTGTCCGCCGCCGACGGTTCGCGACGGCTACAACACCGTGCGAATCGTGCAGACGCCGGGACAACCGCCGCAGAGGATCGTGTGGGTCGAGCTGCGGATCGACCCGACGGCCGAGCAACAACCTGCCACGATCAGAGAGGATCACCCTGTGAAATGACAGTCACTTTCACGCGTGGACTCGGACCGTTCGCCGGGTCACATGAGAACTGCACTTGGTTGTCGCCGTTCACGAGCGAAGGAACTGCTCCGGCGGCAGTCACTTGGGCAATCGTCTCTCCCTTTGAGCCGTAGAGCGTGCAGCCGGCGCTTCCGTCGAATTCCAGGCGGCTGCCCGAGGTGATCTCCACGGGGAAGGAAACGGTCTTGCCGTTGATCGTGATCGCGGGGTTCTTCACCGTGCAGGGGACCATCGCCATCGCTTTGATCGGTCCGACGACGCAACGGACTTCCTTGCCTTTGGGCAGATTGTTGCACAGCAGGCTGACCGACTCGACCGTGCCGAAGTCGATCGTTTCGCGGTAGGCGTTGTAGAGCCACTTACCGTCGTTCCAGACGTAATCGCTCCAGCGTGCCGACTCGGTTTCCACGAGCGTCAGAAATCGCTTTCCCGTGAAGTCCACCGAGACGTACCGGTCGGCCAGCGCTCCGAACGAGATGTGCCGGGGACTGTCCAGCCGGATCGCGAGGATCTCGCCCAGGCCGTCGCCCTCCACCCACACGCCCAATGCCTGACGATTTTTCAGGTTCAACGGAGAATCGAACTTGCGGTCCAGCCTCGCCCAGGCTGCATTCCGGGCAACCGTGCCTGAATTCATCGCCGTGAGCGACGCAGCAGACTGGGTGATTGTCGCAGTCACGCCGTTGGCGCAACTCGGGGCCGGTGCGTTCGGCTCCGAAAGATCGAGCAGGACGATGTTGCACGGGTCGTCGTACGATGTCGCGGACATCAGCGCCTCGATGCGGAGCCTCACCGGTTGTTCGTGGAGAGGATTCGTTGCGACCCACGACAGGCTCCATGGCTCCGACATCGCGGCCGTATGCGTGTCATAGTCAGCGGGACGGAATCGCCACGCACCCGTGGCGTCGCGAAAGAGCGTGAAGTCCTTGCCTGGCTCGCGGAGCCTCGCCTTCACTGTCTCGTCGAAAGAGCCTGTCCTGCGGAGTTCCTCGCATGTTCTCAAGATGTCCACCGCTTGGCGGAACAGCGGCACCGCCGTGAGGCTGGCCTGGTCGACAGCGCCTGTGAGGGAGATCCCGGCGTCCCATCCGATGAGCTTGGCGCCGAGGTACTCGGCGACGTCGGGATACGTCGGCTCCACCTGCGGCGGGTTGAACCCCTGAAAATTCCACCATCCCAAGTGCAAAGGCAGGAGCAGTCCGCCGTTGACCCCGGCCGCGTGGATATCGATGAATCGCTTCTGCCCTCGCTGCGGATAGTCCCACGCCTGCCAGCGCGTGCGGTACTGCCAGCAGTGGTGCCACATCGCGCTCATCTCCATGCCGACGGGCTTCTTCAGCCGCTTCTGGATCTCGAAGACGAACTTGTCCCCCCAGTACCAGCACTCGTCCGGGCCGCGAAGGATGGAGCAGCCGTCGATCGCGTCGAGATAGACGCCGTCGAAGTCGCACGCGTTGACGACCTCGGCGTGGTTGGCGGCGATCTCTTCGAAGAGCGACGACTCCACGTCCGGCACGAACAGGCCGAAACACTCCTTGAGATGGCGGGCCTTCGCGTCCTTCTCGTGCGAGGCCGGCTTCGTGCCGAATGCGCCGCGCGTCAGCCCGCTGAACCGCCATGGCGGTTCCTGCGACACCCGGCTGAAAGTCACCAGCTCATCGTCGATGTGGAGCACCACGCTGTTGTGCTCGAAGAATCCGGTGATCGTGTTCATGCCTTTGGTGGACTCGTTTACTTCGATCTCCGTCGCGTTGGCGTCGATGGACGCCGCCAGCGTGAGCGTGCGAAACGCATCGAGCCGCTTGTCTGGAACAGGCGTCACGTACTTCGAGTGTTTGTCGATGAAGAACGCGTAGGTGTGGAAGATCGAGCCGATCCCGGCGTCGTGGAGGCGTCGGACGATCCGGCGATAGGTGTCCCACCCCTCGGGCCATTTCTCCTGGTTCAGGGCGAAATCCCCGAAGCGAAAGAACGCGGAGCTGCCGCCGTGATTGTCGATCTGGCTGACCCCGAGATTCTTGGCCGACGCGATCCACTCGTCCACCGTGGATTCGGTGAGCGAGCCGAAATTGAAGAGGTACGAGCCATGATTGAAGGGGACCTCGCGGGCCCAGGGTCCGGCCACCGGACAGAGCGGCATCTCCTGGGCGTCGGAGAGGACCTGCTGGAGGTTGTCGAGCATTCGAGCCATCGGTGCGCCGACGATCGCAACCTTGGCCTCGACCAGGCCGAACTTCCTGTAAGATGTCGCTCGCAGGAGAGTCTGAAGAGCCGGGAGCGGATCGACGCGAGTGATCAGATTCAAAGACAACGCGCACGCCCCGAAGGGCTCGTCGGGCCGGCCCTGGAGAGTCAAAGGGATGTTCAGAAACGTCAGCGATTCCACTTCGCCGCTGACGGACTCCACTGCAAGACGAATGTACGAGCCGCGGGACTCGACGTCGAGGACTGCTTCGATACCCGGCCCGCCGAATTGAATCGTGAGATGTCCGTCGGCCAAGGAGACGGAGGTCGGCGGATATTCTTTGCCGCCGCAGGCTGCAAACGCGCAGACGGATGTCTCATCGTGTTTGAGATAGTCGGTTCCTGTCACAAGATCGACGAAGCCGAGGTTCCCTCCATCAGGGGAGATGGTGTAGCGAATCTGCGCGTTCTCGATCACGACATCCGGCTGTTTTGCGGTCCCCGCCGCGCAGGCGAGGACGAGACTCAGGATAACTCCCATCGCGTTCATGGCGCACCTCCACAGGGCTCTACAAAGTCCAGGCGGCCATTCTACCGGTCACGTCGTCTTTTGGGAATGTCCTGTATTCGGCCTGGAGAGCAGACGGGAACGGCTACGCGCGCCACGGGAGGAATCGCACCGTGCCGTGCTGCCTCATGTTGCCGCCGACGGCGTGGAGGATGAACTCGCCGGCGTGGGCGGTCAGTCGGGCCTCGACCCAGCCCACCGGCTGGGAGCCGGTGAAGTTGTAGCCCGTGGCCGGCAGGTTGATGCAGTGAATCCCGTCCACTTGCGAGAACTCGTACTTGTGCGAGTGCCCGAAGACCATCGCCTTGACTTTCCTCGCGGGCGAGATGATCTCGAAAAGCCGCCGCATGTCCAGCAGGTCGGCTCGGGGGGTGTGATGGAAGAACAGGATCGTCGGCGTGTCGTCGCTCATGCGGAGGTAGGTTTCCAGCCAGATTCGCTGAAGCTTGCCCAGCATGCCGGGGAACATGTTGACGTACAGAAGCGTGTCGAGGAGGACCATCCGGATCGGGCCGGCCATCGCGGTGGTGATGTACTTGTCCTTGATCCCGGTGCCCGTGTCGGCCGAGCCGGTGAACGCGGTCAGGAAACTCTCGCGATCGTCGTGGTTGCCGATCGCCAGATGGATCGGACGCTCCTGCGAGATCGGGGCCAGCAGCGCTTTGACGTTGTCATAGGCGTCCGCGCCGCCTCTGGATCGGGCGAGGTCGCCCGTGATGACCAGCCCCTCGGGCATCTTCTCGCCGATTTGGTCGACGGTTTTGCGCAAATTCTCATAGGTGAAGAAGCCCAGAAACTGATGCTTCGGATCGGCGTGGATATGCGTGTCGGACAGAAAAGCCCATCGTGTGAAATCCGTGTGCGTGGCGCTGAGGAGTTTCCGCGGCTGCAACGTGAGCACCCCGCCTGCGGCGGCCAAGCCCATGGTGAGGAACTGTCGTCTATTCACATGCTGAGTCAGGACATCGGACATCTAGTACTACCTTACTGCCAAGGGAAGCTTCTTGTTCGTCGCAGGACACCAGTACTCCAAGTCGGAGGCCATACCGCGGCCAGCGCGTGTCCGTACGAAAAAACTCGAAACCCCCTCCTCCTGCCTGAACCATCCCCGTCCGGCGGTCATTGTTCCAGGCTCTTCTACCACAGCCCAAGACGAGCTGCAACGGTTTTTCGGACGTAATGCGAGAATCGCGGCCGACCGGCGTTGGCGACGCAGGCTACGACCTCCAGACGAGGCGCTCGCAGCAGCCGTCGCTTTCTCGGTCGCCGCCGATGGCGTGCAGGGCGAAATCGCCGCCTTTGTCCGTGAGGCGGGCCTCGACCCAGCCGACCGGCTGTTTCTGCGACATGTTGTAGCCTGTCGCGGGCAGGTTGATCAGGTGGATACCCTTGTATTCGGAGAAACCGAACTTGTGCGAGTGGCCGTAAACGACGGCTTTCACCTTGGCCACCGGCTGGATGATGTCGAACAGACGCTGGCTGTCCAGCAGATCGATCTGAGGCCGGTGATGGAAGAACAGGATCGTAGGCCGGTCGTCGGACATCGCCAGATAGTTGCTCAGCCAAAGTCGTTGGGATTGTCCGAGCAGACCCGCGGCGCGGTCGGTGATCAAGCTGTCCAGAACGATCAATCTCATGGGACCTGCGACTGCCGTAACGACGTGCTTGTCTTCCACCGTTCGGATATCGCCGGCGCCGGCCGCGAACGCCTGAGAGAAATCGTCCCGTTTATCGTGGTTGCCCAGGCCCAGATAGACCGGTCGTCGCTCGGTGATCGGGGTCAGGAGCTTCTTGAGATTCTCGTAGGCTTCGACCTGGCCGTGGAGTCGCGCCAGATCGCCCGTGATGATGACGCCGTCGGGGGGAGTATAGGCGATTTGCCCGGCAACCTCCCGGAGATTGCGATAGGGATAGAACTTTCGATATTGATTGTCGGGATCGGCGGCCACATGGGTGTCGGAAAGGAACGCCCATCGCGTGCACTCGTCCCGATCGGCGCCGAAAACTCTCGCCGGCCCGAGCGCTGCGACGCCCGCGGCCCAAGCCAGACCGCCCCTAAGGAATCCTCTTCTACTCAGATCACAACCGGACCTATCCGACATACTTCATCACCCCCAGTAAACTACAGCCTGCAAGACGCAGTATTTCCTCTCTACGCCGATAAGATCCGCATTTGTTCGTATCCATAGAGCCAGCCGTCAGTCCTTTCCGCAAGGACTATCGGCGCGGCCCTATCGGCGTCCCCGCTAAAATATAGCAAATCTTTCCTGAAAGGAGCGTGAAGCGGTGTCGGGGCAGGATTTTGCGGTCCTTCCTCGCAGAAGGCGGCGGCAAGGTCCGCAAATAGTGAACAGGGCAAAACGTGATCCTCATGAGAGGGGCGGTCGAGATCCTGCTGTTCTCCGGCGATTGTTTTACCGAAGCTTGATCGTGGCCAGGGCCAGCGCGGCAAACGCCGCAGCCATCAGCCAGAAACGCACGACCACCTGCGGCTCGCTCCAGCCGGCCAGGTGAAAATGATGGTGCAGCGGCGCGCAGCGGAAAAGTCGCTTGCCGTGCGTGTACTTGAAGTAGCCCACCTGCAGGACCACGCTCATCAGCTCGATGACGAAAACACCTCCGATAATGAGCAGCAGGACCTCGTGGCGGGTGACCAGGGCGCCATAGCCCATCGCGGCCCCCAGCGACAGCGAGCCGCAGTCGCCCATGAAGGTCTGGGCCGGATAGCAGTTGAACCACAGGAAGCCCAGGACCGCGCCCAGGATGGAGGCGTAGAAGATGCTCAGTTCGCCCGCTTCCGGGATGTGCGGCAGCAGCAGGTAGCTCGCCCAAGTCACCGGCGTGGTTCGAGACATCATCTCCGAAGCCACAAAACACAGGATCACCAGCACCAGGCTGACCATGGCGACGCAGCCGCCGGCCAGACCGTCCATGCCGTCGGCGAGGTTCACCGCGTTGCTTGTCGCGGAGATATAGAGGATGGCGATCAGGATGAACGCCCAGTTGCCCAGGGGCAGGCCGTGCTTGTGGAAGGGAACCCAGAAGAGCTTGCCGTCGGCGATCTCGCTGAAATCCCAGAACAGGAACGTCGCGATGAGCACCGCCCCGGCGATCTGGAAGAGCAGCTTTTCCCAGGCGAACAGGCCGTCGCGGCCTCGCTGGCGGGCGGCGGCGGTCAACTTGAGCCACTGTGGCCGGTCCTGTCGGAGGGATATAAACAGCAGGAGAACTAGTTAAACGGCTCGATCTGGGCACAACCTGTTTCTGGAAAAAACGCACTTGAATTGGTAATATTTTAACGGTCATTTTAGGTTAATGAATCCTTGGGGAATGTGCGGTGCCATGGAAAACTTGGTGATCTATGTTTCGGGAACACGGAAAGGCAAGACGTGGCGGCTTGGCGAAGGTGGTATTGTGGTCGGACGCAGCCCGGAATGCCAGGTGTCCATAGCCGACGCATCTGTCTCTCGAAAGCATTGCCGGATTTATCAAGATCACGGGGAAGTTCATTTTGAAGATTTAGGCAGCCGGAATCCGGCGCTTGTTAACGGGGTGCCAGTACAAACTGCGGTGCTGCACCCGGGCGATGAGATCGCCGTAGGGCGGGAAATCTTCATGCTGGGAACAGAAACCTCCGCCTTGCTTGATGCCTCGAAAACGTCCTCCCACACTCTTGTCTCCGCGACGAACGATGACCCTGTGTTTGCCGAACATTCAGAAGCCGTTTCAAGCAAACTGCGTCCCCGTACCATTCAAGACT
>CALMMH010000935.1 GCA_937868145.1 uncultured Phycisphaerales bacterium | reverse complement strand
GGCGGCCAGGACATGGTCGGACAGGGCCTGGCTGCCGAAAATGGCGTAGCCGGCACAACGGATGTCCTGGCCGCCGGCCACCGCCACCATGTAGTGGAACGGCGGGATGGCGCGGCGCAGGCAGGCCAGGGAGACCGCGAACGGGGAATGGACATGGACCACCGCATTGATCTCCGGGCGGGCCGTGCGTCTCGGCATCGACGAGAGCCTCGAAACGGGTCGTGCCGCCCCTCTCGTCCATCTCCATTCGATAGATGTCGAGTTCTCTGTCCTCGCGGCGAATCCGCCCGGCCGGCCCCTCGGAAAAGAAGCCGCTGAAACTGTCGCTGAACTGGACCTGGAGAAACCAATCCACGACATCCAACCCTCGTCGCTGGGCGCGATCGTACAGATCGGACGGCTTCTTCGTGACCTTGTTGAAAGGGATGTTCACAACCCACATCGTGGACCCGTTGGAGATCTCAACGGTCTCTCCATCCTGCCGGCGGAGCATGTTGGGGCGCTTGGCCCAGATCTCGCCCTCGTTGCCGTTCTCGTTGAACGTGGCGCGGAAGGTCTGGACGGTGGCCATATTCGCCAGAACCTGGCCGAAGGCAAGGCCGCCCCGAGAGCCTGAGAGCCAGGCATGCATAACGACTCCGAACATCAGGACCGCTGCCCCCGCGGCCAGTCTCGCTTTGGGCCCGGTGATCAGCCGGATGCGACGCGTAGACTCCAGGCGAGGCTGCGACTCGAACTCCTCGATCGAATGGCGGTGTTCCTCCGTCCACTGCCGGAAGTCGAAGACCGGGTCAGCCCTGCCGATTGCGGCACGAATCAAATCGTCGAATCTTTCGTTGGCATGTTCCGATTTCATGGCATATCCTCCAGCACGCCCGTGCGGCGAAGGGATTTGGCGAGTTTGCGTTTGGCCCGGGTCAGCAGGCCGTTGATCGAGCTCTTCGAAAGGCCCAGCACGGCCGAGATCTGTTCGTACGAGCGTTCGTGATAGTACCGCAGGATCAGCACTTCCCGCATGGACTCGGGCAACCCGTCGATCGCCCGGCGGACGATCTCGACGGGCGAATCACGCGGGGGCTCGTCCACGACGATCGGCGGACCCTCGGTCTCGGACGTCCGCCTTCGAGCCCGACGCATGTCGATCGCCACGTTTCGGCAGATCTGAGCCAGCCAGGGGGCGAACTTCTCCGGCGTCTTCAATTTCCTGAGGTTCACCAGTGCCCTGGCGAAAGCCTCCTGGGCGGCGTCCTCGGCAAGCTGGTGGTCCCGCAGCGCGCTGTAGGCGACCGCCGTCATCGCGGCGTAGTACCGCTCGCACAGCCTGCCGAAGCTGTCCAGATCGCCCGCCTGTGCGGCCCGTACGAGTTCCGTATCCGATGCGATAACCCGATCTCCCAAAGCCCTTTCCATTGCCTTTCTATCCTACTTGTCTGGCCGAAGGCCGGAAAGTAGGCGCAGAAAAACGTTCTCGCGCGGGTTGTTCCCCCGGATTGTTCATTGCGATGCGAGGATTGTGGCGCCGTCTCCCGGGGGCTCCGCCCCCAAACCCCCGGCATTTTCCGCCTTACGCCAGCAGCATGAAATGGAGAACGAACACGAATCAGAACTCCTGCGGCCACAATCCTGGCCGACCGCGAGGAGTCTCCCATACGACAGAGTCCTCACATCTTGTTCTTTCGGCTATTGTTTTGGGGTTACGGCCGAAGGCTGCGTTGGGTCCTCCCGTGCGAGAGGCGGCTTCACAGGCCGATTCCTGCCCTGTCTATCGTGCCATTGGCTCAAAGCGGCAAATGCCGGGATTCCAGGGGCAGAGCCCCTGAGGCTCTTGCGGGCGGGAATCTCAACTCGTGACAATCCCGGCGATCTCGGCGACGACTTGTTCGTGGGTTTTGTCGGTGCAGTCGATGGTGATCTGGGCGTATTGGCGGTAGAGGGGCTGGCGCTGGGCGTAGAGGGAGCGGATGGTTTGGCCCTTTTCCATGACCACGCCGCGGGTGGGCAGGTTGGCGAGACGCTGCTCGATCCGCTCGACAGGCAGGTCGAGGTGGACAATGACGCCGTGCTCGGCCAGGGAGTGCATCGCCTGCTCG
>CALMMH010000934.1 GCA_937868145.1 uncultured Phycisphaerales bacterium | reverse complement strand
TACCGTCCGATGAGGCGATCGTCTCGGCCAGCGGCAGCAGGATCGAAAACGATGTCCCCTTCCCTGGTTCGCTGTGGACGGAGATCTCGCCGTGATGGGCCTCGATGATCTTCTTGGCGGTGGCCAGGCCGAGTCCCATGCCGGTGGAACGGGAGGACTGGTACGGCAGAAAGAGGTTCGCGAGCCGCTCCGGTGCGATCCCCCGCCCGGTGTCGTTGACCTCGATCACGGCATATGTGCCGCGACGCCGGGTCCAGATCATCAGGTCGCCCCCGGCGTCCATTGCCTGCTGAGCGTTGATAAAAAGGTTCAGCAGCACCTGTTTGACGGCTCCGGCGTCCACCCGACAGGTCAACGGCGCATGGGCGAGGCTCTGCCGAACGGTCAGGGAGTGGCTGTACGCCTGAGGCGAGTAGAAATCGATCATGTCGCCCACCAGTTCATTGATGTCCACGGTCTCCAATTGCAGGTCCGGCCGGCGAACGTACTTGAGAAAACCGTCGAGGATCTGTTCGAGACGATCGGTTTCTTTCTGGATGATGGCGATCTTGCGGGAAGCGCCGGCGAGCCGATTTCGGCATTGGTCCCAGAGCACCCTGCCGGGGTCGCTCAGATCGACATCCTGCAAAGCCTCCTCGGCCAGCTTGAGGTTCACTTTGATCGTGGACAGGGGATTCTTGATCTCGTGGGCCAACTCCCCGGTCAGGCGGGTCATTTCCTCGTCGTGCTCCGCGGGCGAGGGCAAAGCCCCCCCCTGCGCAGGAACCGTTCGACAGACCCTCGCGACAACCGTCTGCCACGCCAGACGCATTCGCGTGCGAGTCCTTCTCAGAAACCTCTTCAAGCCCGTTCTACTCCCCTGTCGCATTGGTCCAGGAAGACAATCAGCCGAAACCCCGGAAGACCGACGTCCTTGTTGATCGTCGTTCTTCTGAGTTTCGGCTGATTGTATTATCTATCTGTCTTGTCGTCTACTTACGGCTTGACAGGCGGCCTCAATCGCTCCGGTGGTCCGGACGCCGGTCTTTTCCCGAAGGCCTGGGCCGTCGGTCGCCGCGATCGTGGCCTCGATTGTCCCTGTCTCCTCGTCCTCGGTCTTCTCCGGCCGGTCTGGGCTTGATCTCTTCTTTGATGCCCAGTTCCTGCAGAGCGGCCTTGCGGGAGAGCTTCAGGCGACCTTGATCGTCGATCAGAATCAGCTTGACCGGGATGATGTCCCCGACCTTGCAGACTTCCTCGACGTGCTTGATGTACCCTTCGCTGAGCTCGCTGACGTGGCAGAGCCCCTCGACGCCGGGCACGATCTCCACGAATGCGCCGAAGTCCTTGACGGAAACAACCTTGGCCTCTTTGTAGAGCCGACCGATCTCCGGCGGCTTGGTCATGGCCTCGATCATTTCCTTGGCTCGGAGGTGTCCGTCGCCATCGACGCAGCTGATGTAGATGGTGCCGTCCTCTTCGATCTCGATCGTCGTGTCGGTCTGTTCCTGCAGGCTCTTGATCATCTTGCCCGCCGGTCCGATGACCTTGCCGATGAACTCCGGATCGATCTCGATCGTGATCAGCTTCGGCGCGTACTTGCTCAGGGTCTCGCGAGGCTTGTCGATGACCCGGTTCATGGTGTCCAGGATCTGCCCGCGTGCGTTCTTGGCGCGGTCAAGTGCTTCGACCATGATATTGTGCGGAAGGCCCATGGCCTTGATGTCGAGCTGGATCGCGGTGATGCCCTTGGTGGTGCCGGTGATCTTGAAGTCCATGTCGCCGAAGTGGTCTTCCTCGCCGATGATGTCGGTCAGCAGCTTGTACTGCCCGTTCTGGCCGGTGATCAGACCAACCGAGATGCCCGCGACCGCCCCGAGAATCGGGACGCCCGCGTCCATCAGGGCCAGCGAGCCGCCGCAGGCGGAAGCCATCGAGCTGGAGCCGTTGGACTCCGTGATGTCGGACACGATACGAATCGTATAGGCGAAATCTTCTTCGGCCGGCCGGACGTTTTCCAACGCTCGCTCGGCCAGAGCGCCCTGGCCGATCCCTCTGCGGCCCGGTCCGCGGACCGGCTTGACTTCCCCGACCGCATACGGCGGGAAGTT
>CALMMH010000933.1 GCA_937868145.1 uncultured Phycisphaerales bacterium | reverse complement strand
CGACAACGCCAGCGCCGACAATTTGTTGCAGAGTATGGACCTGGCGATCCGCGTCACGTCGATCGTCGAGAGCCGGAGCATGATTGTTACGGCTTACGCTCATCGTATGGCCCGAATCGAACGGTTGCTGGAGATCGTGGATCGTCCGGGCGTTCCGCGAAAGTTCAAGTACAAGCAACTCCGGTACACGATGGCCAAGGCGCTGGCCGAGAAGGTCAAGGCCCTGGCCGAGCAGATGGAGAGCGTGACGGTGACGATCGGAACGGGCGATGCCGCCGCGCCGTCCACGCCGGAGAAGCTGCCGAACGAGACCGAGGCGGCATACCGGACGCGACTGACCGCGACCCGCGCCGCGGAAGCCGCCCGGCGCGCCCAGGCGTTGGCCAGGGGCCAGCCGGCCCAGCAGGAAGCCAAGCCGGGCGTGTACCTGGACGCTGACGAGCGAACCAACCGAATCCTCATGATCGGCGAAGAAGATCAACTGACCATGGTCGAAGAACTGGTCGATGAGCTGGATGTGGCCCAGCAGGATCTGCGGGCTCTGCAGCTCTATCGCATGAAGTACGTGGACGCCGAAGAGGTGGCCCGCAAGCTCCAGGAGCTGGGGATCATCCACAAGATGCCGGAGACCGCCACTTCGCAGCGTCAGTCCCAGAATTCTCCGAGAATCACAGGCCAGCCGACCACTGCGGCCAGGACCACGGCCGCCACGGCGGCGGCCGATGCGACGGTCGCGCCGGCAGGCACCGAGCTGACGGAAGAAGGGCTGGTCGGTGAGCCGCAAGTGGTGGTCGTCGAATCGACCAATTCGCTCCTGGTCAACGGAACTCCCGAGCAGCATGCGAAGATCACCTCCATCATCGAGTACGTCGACCGCGAGATGGACCTGGAAGAGATTCCGTACAAGATCTACGCTCTGGAAAACTCGTCTCCGGATCATCTGGCGACGATCCTCCAGAGTCTGATCGAAGAGTCCACGGAGCAGACCCAGGACAAGGACGGCAAGATCGAGAAGGTCGTCACCAAGCGGCAGGAAGAAATCGCGATCGTGCCCGATCCGAACACCTATTCGGTGATCGTGTACGCGAGCAAGAAGAACCAGGAATGGATACAGACCCTCATCAAGCAGCTCGACAAGCGCCGACCGCAGGTGCTGATCGACGTGACGCTCGTGGAGGTCACCAAGACCGAGGCGTTCAACTACGATCTGGACCTGGTGCAGAGCGCGAACAATCTGGCGAGCACCTCGGGCCTCATCAAGTCGCTCACATCGACGCAGCCTGATGGTCACTTCGGCGAGGCGCGGTCGGACAGCGGGGCCTTCACCGGCTACTACGGCGACAGCCACGTCAACGCTCTGCTGACGGCGATGCAGTCGAAGAACTACGGCCGCGTTCTGGCCAAGCCGAAGATCCTGGTCAATGACAACGAGCCCGGCATCATCAAGACCTCCGATACGACCTACGTAAAGAAGACTTCGTCGATTCCGGTCACCTCCGGGACGGCGGGGACCGACAGCACGCTGATCCAGACCTCCACGGACTATACGCCGTACGACGCCGGGATCGAGCTAAACATCACCCCGCACATCAGCGAAGGGGACCTGCTTCGCCTGGACATCGGGCTGACCCGGTCCGACTTCCGTGAAACGGAGGACGAGGAGTCGCCGCCGGACACCACCTCCAGCGAAGTGACCACGGGAGTGACGGTGCCGGACGGCAGCACGATCATCCTCGGCGGTATGGTCAAGTTGAACCAGAACAAGGGCGGAACCAAGGTCCCGCTCCTGGGCGACATCCCCCTGGTGGGCGGTTTGTTCCGGAACATCAAGAACTCGGACACCGAGAGCAAGCTGTACGTGTTCGTCAAGGCGGAAGTCATTCGTCCCGAGATGGCGGTGGGACAAGCCATGAAGAACCTGACGGAAATATCCGATAGACACCGAATGGCCTTTGAGAGATCCGAACACGAGTTCCAGTCGTATCAAGACTGGCCGGGGATCAAATCCAAGCCTGTCGAGCCGGCGAAGGTGCTCGAAGTGCAGTGACCAAGGGATGCGGTTGTAGGGATTCGATGAGCCTATGAGGGATTTACTCATACAGACTGCCAAGAAGACGGGGTTGCTCGACGCGGAGCAACTGGCCCGGTACCTCGACGAAAACAAGGGTCGGGGCCGCCTGGATGAGGTTCTGCTCACGTGTCCTTACTATACCGAAGACGTGATCCTCAAGTTGTTCGCCGAAACGCTCCGATGGGAGTTTCTGCCGGAGATATCGGACCAGCAGGTGCCCGCGGAGTTCGTTCAGAACGTTCCGGCCACCTACGCCCAGCATCACCACCTGGTCGGGGTGCGGTCCGAAGAGGGCGGCGGCGAACTGACGGTCGTGCTCTCCAAGCCGCTGGACGCCAACGTGCTGGACAACGTCTCGAAGATGACGCATCTGCCCGTCCGGCCGGCCCTCTCCACGCGGGCGGCCATCACGGCGGTGATCGACACGGCCTATCAACAGCGAAGCACGGTGATCGAAGAGGTCGCCGAGGAGCTGGATTCCCAGAACCTCGACCAGTTGGTCGACGAGGTCTCGGGCTCCGACGACCTGCTCGACGTGGTGAACCGCCCGCCGGTCATCCGGCTGGTGAACGATATCCTGTTCCGGGCCCTCCAGATGCGGGCCAGCGATGTCCACGTGCACCCGTACGAGGCGAAGATTCAGATCCGCTACCGCGTCGACGGCATCCTGTACGATATGCTGAGCCTCAACCGCAACGTGCTGCCCTTGATCATCTCGCGTATCAAAGTCATGGCCGGCATGGACATCGCCGAGCGGCGAATGCCGCAGGACGGACGCTCCAGCGTTCGCCTGGGCCAGCGGGAGGTCGATCTTCGCGTCAGCACCGTGCCGACCAGTTTCGGCGAGCGCTGCGTGCTGCGTATTCTCGACAAGAGTTCGGGCGTGTACGGCCTGGACGAATTGGGGCTGTGGCCCGACGATCTCAAGAAGCTCGACTCGCTGCTGAACCGCGCCCACGGCGTGATCTTCGTCACCGGGCCCACCGGCAGCGGCAAGAGCACCAGCCTCTACGCGTACCTGAACCGGATCAACTCCGCGGAAAAGAACGTCATCACGATCGAAGACCCCATCGAATACCAACTCGAAGGGATCAGCCAGATCCAGGTGGCCAGCAAGAAGGGCATGACCTTCGCGACCTCCCTGCGGCACGTGTTGCGTCAGGACCCGGACGTGATCATGATCGGCGAAGTCCGCGACGTCGAGACGGCCCGCATGGCGATCCAGTCATCCCTCACCGGTCACTTGGTGTTCAGCACGTTGCACACCAACGACGCAGCCGGCGCGATCAGCCGATTGCTGGACCTGGGCGTCGAGCCGTACCTGGTCAGCTCCTCGCTGATCGCCATCGTGGCCCAGCGGCTCGTGCGGCGGATTTGCCCCGAGTGCAAGAAGCCGATGCAGCCGACGGCCCAGCAGCTCAGCGAACTCGGCCTGGGCTCCGTCGAGGACAACCGGAATATCCAGTTCTACGTTGGGGCCGGTTGCGAGAAGTGTTTCAAAACCGGGTATCGCGGCCGAACCGGGATCTATGAAGTGATGCTCATCAGTGATACAATCCAGGATCTGATCTATCGGCGGGAGACCGCCGGCTCGATCAAGAAGCTCGCCTTGGAGGCGGGCATGCAGACGCTCCGCATGGACGGGGCCCGCAAGGTGCTCGCCGGCCAGACCACGGTGGCCGAAGTGCTCCGCGTGACGCAGGCGGATTTGTAATGAAAGGGGTTCTGGAAAATGGGAAATTGGGCCTATTTCCAGAAACCGGCAGTGACTCGGAAATACGGATAGCTCTATGCCGAGATATGAATACACAGCGATCGCCGGCAACGGCAAGAAGGTCAAAGGGGCGATCAACGCCGAGACCCCGTTCGCCGCTCGCAAGCAACTGCGGGTTCGGAACATCCATCCGTCCTCCGTCACGGAGATCACCTCCGTCGCAGAGGGCAAGCGGATGTTGGCCTCCCCGTTCCATCGGACGAGCAAATCGCAGCTCGTCGACTTCACCAAGCAGCTCGCCACGCTCCTGAACTCCGGCATCAAGCTCACCGAGGCGTTGTCGGTCCTGACCCTGCAAACCTCCGATCCGCGATTCAAGACCGCTCTGACGGAGATCCGCGACCGGGTCGTCACCGGCGAGTCGTTCACCGACGCCCTGAAGGACTACGAGGATTACTTCGACGTGATTTTCGTCGCCATGGTCCGCGTCGGCGAAGTCACCGGCACCCTCGGGGACGGCCTCAAGACCATCGCCAGCTTCATGGAGAAGCGACAACGTGTCGAATCGAAGGTCCTCACGGCGATGGTTTACCCGATCGTTCTGGTGGTGTTCTGCCTCGGGGCCGTGTTGATCCTGACGACGAAGGTCATTCCCACGATCGGCGAGCAGATCAAACGGGCCGGACAGGAACTGCCCTGGATCACGCAGCAACTGATGAATTTCAGCTACATCGTAACGAGCTGGCGCGTGTTCATCCTGCTCGGAGCGATCGCCGGCGTCGTGTTCCTCTTCAAACGATTCTTCCGAACGGAACGGGGGGCCTATCTGCGGGACCGGTTCCTGCTGTCGTTGCCCGTGTTCGGTCCGCTGATCAAGCAGCGGGTCGTCGCCCGATTCGCTTCGACGCTCTCGACGCTGATCGGTTCGGGCCTGGCGATGGCCGAATCGCTTCGCGTGGTCGCCGAGACGACGGGCAACTCCCTCATGCGTCGGGCCATCCAGCAGGCGAGAGAACGCATTTTGGCCGGAGCGGACATCGCGACGCCTCTTCGCGAAAGCGGCGTGATCGATCCGGCGATCGCGCACATGGTGGCCGTGGGCGAGAAGAGCGGCGAACTGGAAGCGATGCTCAAGAGTATTAGCGAGAACCTGGAAGCGTCGACCGACATCGTGATCGAACGTCTCAGCGCCGCGGTCGAGCCGCTGATCATCATCGTCATGGCGTCCGTGGTCGGGGTGATCGCCTACGCGACGATTCTTCCGATCCTGCGGATTTCTGCAATGAAGTTCTGAGTGTGTTGGAGTAGAAGGACTATGAAGGAGAAGAAGCAAAACAGACGTGGGTTTACGATGGTCGAGCTGATGGCCGTGCTGATCATCCTGGGGCTCCTGATGGCCGTGGTGGTGCAGAACTTCGTGGGCCAGGTGGACAAAGGGCGCATCACGACCACCAAGGCCAACCTGCGTCTGCTGCACACGGCCGTCAATCAGTTCCACATGGACACGGGCCGATGGCCCGGCGAGGATGAGGGGCTCAGCGTGCTCATCCAGCAGCCCACGGACGTCCAGAACTGGCAACCGGGCGGGTACCTGGAGACGACCGATTTGCCCAAGGACGGCTGGGGCAACGACTTCATCTACGTTCAGTATCCCGAAAGCGGAAAGCCGTTTGTGATCAAGAGCTTTGGCGCCGACGGCCAGGACGGCGGCGAAGGCGAGAATACGGATCTGCTCAGCACTGATGCATCGTGATCGACTGCCTATCCTGTATGGCGACAGGACGTCGACGCGACGTGCGTCGGACGGGCGAGACGTGCACGCTCATGCGTTCACGCTCATCGAGTTGATCCTGGTCATGACGATGCTGAGCCTGCTGATTCTGCTGGTTCAGACGAATCTCTTCGGCGTGCTCCGTCGCCAGGGCTTCAAAGCCCAGGTGCAGGATTTCGTCTCCACAATGCAGATGGCAGCGGCCAGCGCGGCCGAGAACGGCCGCCGATACGAGGTGCTCATCGATCCGACGGAACAGAGTTATCTACTGCGGGAGATCACCTCCACGGATCTGTCGGAAGTGCTGGAAGAGGAAATCGTCACGGAAGGGCAGTTCGGGAACAACTGCCGGCTCTCGTACATCGAGTTCGACGACGGCGACTCCACGAACAACGAGCGTTCGAAGTTCCGGGTCGGCCCCGCGGGCTGGACCTACGGCGGAAAAGTCGTTTTTCTCGACGAGAGCGAGCAGCCCTACGCGGTGATCGTCAATCGTCTGACGCCTTTGATCGAGCTGGTCGTCGGCGATCCATCGTTGATGACTCCCAAGGGAAAGGACGAGGTCCCGTTCCAATGAGGCGGGCCCCGGGATTTGTGACAGGGAATGCACCACAGAGCGAACAATTCGTTCTTTGACCGACGCTCCGGCGGAAAGCCTGAGGCCGCGGGATTCACTCTCCTGGAGGTCCTGACGTCCCTGGCCATTCTGGCGTTGGTCAGCTCGAGCGTGCTGGTGGTGATCGATCGCTGCGTGGCCTCGGCGGCGAATCTATCCCTTCGAATGGAGGCTTTCTCCCTGGTGCGGGAGAATCTGGAGCAGGTCCTGGTTCGCGACTCCGTGGAGGAGTCGATCGAGTACGGGACCAGCGACAAGTACCCCGACATCTCCTGGCAGACGGTGGTCGAAGCGTTTCCCGAGCCGATCGGCGGCGAGATGTGGGTTCGCGTCGTCTGTTCGGCCGAATACATGGATTCCCAGGGTCAGACTCAGAAGGTTGAGCTGACGCACTGGATCGCCAAGTTGACCGAACAGCAGGCCGGCGAACTGATGGACGATGAAGAACTGGCGACGCTGGAGGCCGAGCAGTCCCTGGATACGGTCGAGGAAGCCGCCGAGTACGCGCGCGTCAGCGCGGAAACGATCCAGGAATGGAACGAGGCGGGATTGAAGACGACCGAGGACGACGGATTCCTCAAATACAATCTGGACCTGTTCGTGGGCGGTCAGGGCGATCCTTCCGACGAGGACAAGGCCAGGCAGGTGGAATCGGTTCAGGAATTGGCGATGACCCTCCGGACGATGCAGAACGAGATGGCGGAAGCAGCCGGCGGATCGGAAAATGAGAATTCCGCTGTGCAAAGAGCCGCGGCGGGTCTGTCGTCCGAG
>CALMMH010000932.1 GCA_937868145.1 uncultured Phycisphaerales bacterium | reverse complement strand
TGCTCACTAACGTGGATTTCCCGTCGCCCGCCACTGGAGAAGTCACCAGGATGGTCTTTACCTGCCCCTTCGGGGCACCGAAGAATACAGCCGTCCGCACGGTGCGGAACGCCTCCGCTTCATGCGATTCGGGTTCCACGAGAACTCTCCGCCCGCGCTCCTGCACCGTTTGGCGACGAGACATCGCCGGTATCGAGCCCAGCACGCGCAGACCAAGCTGTACCGAAACTTCCTCCGGAGAATGCAGCGTTTGATCCAGCCAGTCTCTGACAACGGCGATCCCCCCGCCCAAGAGCAGCCCCAACATGAGAGCTACCGCCATGATTTTGCCTTTCTGCGGCGAGGACGGATCCGTGGCCGGAACCGCGGATTCCAGAATCGCCATACGGAGCTGACCGACATCCTCATTGACGATTCGTGCAATTTCCCCGACCTGCTGCTCCAACGTTTGCTCGTAGGTTGTCAGTCGCTCGACTTCTGCGCGGAGCCGTTGATATTGGGCCACCTCGGCACTCAGGGCCACCATCTGTTCGCGCTGCTTCTCATACGAGGCGGTGAGCTGCCCCTCGTGATCTGCGGCCTCATGGTACAACTGTTCTGCAGCGGTAATGACGGTATTGACAAATCGGTCATCCACTTCGCTGAGTCTTGTTTCAATGGAGGTTCGCTGCTCCATCAGAGTCGCGACCGACGGATGTTGCGCACTGAGCTTGTCCCTGCTGGACAGCTCTCCGGCTTGCAGGTCCAGCTCCATGAGCCGGGTTTCGAGTGGCGACCAGTCAGTCGTCGCATCAAAGTGGTTGCTGACGGAGTTCTTGGCTTGCACATACCGCCGCAGGGCGCCAGCATCCGCCGAGAGGGCTTTCACGGCATTGCGAAATGACCCCGCCTCCATACGGGTTGTCTGGGCACGGGTGAGTTCCGCTTGCAGGTCCTCCAGGTGTCTCTGGGTTACGGTGCCGCCCGCCTCCGAGCCGAGCGCCAAAGGCATACGGTTTGTCTGGAAGTCCTCCAGTTCCGTCTGCTTTCGCACACGCTCCTTGTCCACGCGATCGAGATCTCTCTGCATGATTTCGAGCACTTGCGTCGCATTTCTCTGTTCCTGCTTGGAACGCGACGCTATGTACGCCTCCACGACCCCGTTGACAATTTGGGCAGCCTCCAGGGAATACGGAGAGTCAAAGGCAATGCTGATGATGTCATCTCTCTTGCCGACTATGACGCGTATCTCTTTGCTGACAAACCTCTCCGGAACAACCACGTCGTTGAAGGTCTGCAGGTGCAGCCCATCCAGGGTGCGGAGGGCACTGGTCACAATGGGTTGAGACTGTAGCCATCCCGCCTGCGTTTGCAGGTATCGTTCGGTCTGGAGGGGTCTCCCGGGCTCGGAGGAGGGGGGCAGGATAGTCGCATATTCGAGACACAACTTGGCCGTGCTCGTGTATATCGGAGTAACGGTTTGAATGTACACCAAACCAGCCATAAGCGCCACGACAACACAGATGAAGATCGTCCATCGGTTCCGTCCAACGACCACCAGTAGGCTGTCTGTCGTTACCTCAGAAGAGGGCATAGTCCCCGACAGGAAACCGACCAGGGGCACAGCCGGGGTGCGGCCCTTATCACTCGTCAAGAGACGACGTTCTTCTGATGGTTGTCTGGTATCCATCAATCATTGTTCCAAATGGTGTCCGGGTTCAAATACACACCCAGGCTGATGCGGAATACCCTGTCCAGGAAGACGTTCGTGCGTGTACGGGACGTCTGCTCCACAGAGACCACATCCCCGGGTTGAACCGGCATTGCCAGAGCCTCCGTGAGGACTCGTTTCTTCTTGGGATTCACGAGTTGAACTGTGACACTCGATATGCTGCCATCCGCCTTCAACCGGTAGAGGCTGACATACCGGGGATCAGCAACCATGTCCAGGCCGCCGGCAAAGGCGATCGCTTGCGCGAGATTGTATTGAGCATCCGGCGGATACGGGTAGTTGCCCGGGCGCGTGACTAGGCCCAGAACGGAGACGAATTGCTCGCGGGCCGGTTCCACCACGACCGAGTCACCTTCATCCAACGCCACGTCAGCAAAGGGAATATTCAGTCCTTTGACCGGTAACGCCAAAGTCTTGACGGGCTGTGGATACGCCAGTCCCGCGAATCTGGCTGGTGGAGCGACCTTTTCCAATCCCCTTTGCGTACCGGAAACAGGGGTGTCCAAGAAGGCAATCAGACGACCCCCCTCCCCCCCATTCCAGCTCCAGCCTGGTATCGCCACGTCCGCGGGACGTTCCAAGGGAGTAGAGTGCAACACGCTTGCCCGTTGGACGAGCTTCTTGTCCATACCGGCAGCCGAAGTCCGGCCCCCTGCGGCGGCGTCGCGCAGAAAGGCAGACCTTTGGAACTCGGATTCAATATCGATTTGCCGCCGCAATCGAATGCAATCTCGATCCATAACAGCCAACCAACCCGTCGTTCTCAAAGGACCTTCTCGTTCGAATTCCAAGCGGCATGCAAAGAGGTCATTCGGCTCCATCGTTCCCTCGGTGGACTGCACGTCCTGCGCCGCAGGTGTCTGAGTAAGAAGATCGCGTGTCAGGGTTTGTGGACCCACAGAGGGCACATTCAACGGAATGTCGGCGTGCGCAATTCGTATTATGGAAGCACCTTGCGGAACACTACCTCCTGTTTGCTGGATAATCCCCCCCGCTTTCATCAACAGTGCCACCAGGGTCATCTGATCGGACCGCAGAGCATAGATACCCGGTTGTGTGACCGCTCCTGCGACGGACACCGTCTGCGTGTTGTACTCGAGCACGCTCACGTAAATGGAAATCGGGCTCTCGACATACTGAGGGCAGTAGGCGGCCAAGAGGCCCCTTTCAATCTCGGTCAGGGTCTTACCCGCCGCGGCAAAGGCCCCAATGACGGGAAGCACAATCATCCCATCATCACCAACTCGGCAGTCATGAGCTTCTTTGCTGCCGGCGCTGTAGCTGGTAGTGGGTTCGGGGTTTACTATTCGGGGTAGTTCCACCCGCAGAACATCGCCGAGGATCGTGCGGTAAGGCCCTCGTGTAACCCTGGCCTGCAGGACCCGCTCCATATCGATCGAGGGCCCTGCAGGCTCAGTCGCCTGGAATTCAGCCAGTTGCTGGGCGGAGGGCCGGCGCACAGCGTCGCCGCAGCCCGACAAGAGGAGGCACCATATCCCCACGCATAGGAAGGAAAACAGGTGATGCTCGGCTATCTCTCTCAGCATATGCCCACCGGCTACAACTGTACCTTTACATTCGCGAAGGCTAGCAGCTTCTGATGGTTTCTTCTCACCACCCGCACCACGTACTTGCCCATCATTGCACCTGCCTCCGGCTCTCAGCCGGTGCGCCATTGCGCTACGACGGGTGCTACGCGACATACTCGAGCGACGTCCCCGGCAGCAGTTGTGCCCCACTTATGAGCACAGGAAACAATCCACCTGCCGCCCAGCACGGACACCCAAGGCATCGCCGGTGCCTGTTTACACGTCTTTCCTCTTTGCCAACCGCCTCTTCTCAAGCTGGATACCAGCATCACCAGTTGGGTCTGAATGGGCTGCGCATAGGCAGTCTCGGCGGCACGCGCACTGGCCGTCGACCGAACGGTCTGACGAACGCGACCGGCGATGATGCTGGAGCGCCGGCCGGCTTTGCGATTGCCTGCCCGCCCGAGATTGTGAGGACACTGAAGGTGAACGGGTCAAGAATCGTCACCGGCCTGCCTGACACTGGCGTCACCGTTGCTTTTGGCTCTGCCGCGTTCAAGCTTGCACCCGGGACGATCAGCACGATGCACACCACCGTGCCGATGAGCAAAAGGCCCCATGCAGAACCTTGCTTCACCTTTTTCTTATCCATACACCAACTCCTTTCTGTGGAACGCCTTCATCGCCATGAATTCCCAACACACGGCGGGGATAACACATCGTCACGCGCTTGCGTCCGCCCCTGCGACAGAATCAAGTCTTTGCGCATCCACCACACCTCCACTGTTTCGCGGCCCCAGAATACCGCGCCGACAGGGAATCCCATCAGTTCTGTCCTTCCGTTGAAGATGCAGTCTCTGCCGTTTCGGGGTCTGCCTCCGCTGCCAAATATTGCTCGATCCCCCACAACGCCTGTAATAGCTCGCCTCCGAACAAGTAGCGTATCTCTCCCTGACAACACAGATGTTCATGCACCGTCCCCTCCGCATCGATACCCTGGAGAAGAGCCTCTTGCGCCAGCAACACACCCAGTCTCAGTTCCTGATTCTGGAGATTGTCCTGGAGAGAACCGGCCGCGGCAAGCCCCAGTGTCCCGTACGCGGCGTCTTCCGTGAATCCCGAGACCATGCCCGGCGTGTCTCCTGACGTGTGATCAAAGCGCCAATAAAAACTGCCGGCAAATTGTTCTCCCAGTGGGACCTGATGACTGAGAAGGAGCCCAGGTAAGTCGCGCAGTGCCACGCCATCCCAATAGGACACCTGGTCGCCAGCGCCTGTAACGGGCGTATCATCCAAATCGCCGGTTTGCGCCAGAGCCCATGTTGCCACCCCCAGTGCCATGACAGGACAACTAAACTCATCGTCGTCCACGCGGGACAACTGAGCGATCAATGCATCACGCCATATTTCCTTGTCAGGGTCATCGACATAGTAAGCCGCCACAACATGGTGGGCGAAGAAGAACACGTTTGCACTGGCTTCCAAGCCGTCGAAGAGATAAACGTATTCTCGAGTCGAATGATCCCGGCTCAGACTGCCGTAGAATGCTTTGAGCGAGTCCAGCCATTCATCATACACCCATGGGTTGGGGTTCGCTTCCCGCTGCTGCACCTGACTCATCTTGACAAGTGCATAGGCCTCATCGCCCTGCAGGTTGCCCTCTGCGTTCGCCGCGTCCAGCAGATAAGACGTGCCAAATCGCGCGGCGAGCAGGAGTGTGGTATCGTCCGTCCACTCATAGGCACAGGTCATGCCGGCGGCGATTGACCCCATGTACACTTCCTCTCCCGGCCACAATCCGCTGTCGGGCCCATCGAATGTCTGGCTCTGTTGTAAATGCGTCGCAATCAGC
>CALMMH010000931.1 GCA_937868145.1 uncultured Phycisphaerales bacterium | reverse complement strand
GGTGATCGGCCGGTACAAGCTCCTGGAGAAGATCGGGGAAGGAGGAATGGCGGTGGTCTATATGGCCGAGCAGGAGCAGCCCATCCGTCGCAGGGTGGCTCTCAAGATCATCAAGCTGGGGATGGATACCCGCCAAGTCATCGCCCGGTTCGAGGCGGAGCGCCAGGCCCTGGCGCTGATGGACCACCCCAACATCGCCAAAGTCCTCGACGCCGGGGCGACCGAAACCGGTCGGCCGTACTTCGTCATGGAACTCGTCCAGGGGGTCTCGATCACGGAGTACTGTGATAGGAATAGCCTGAGCACCAAGGACCGGCTGGGGCTGTTCATCCAGGTCTGCAACGCGGTCCAGCACGCTCATCAGAAGGGCATCATCCACCGGGATATCAAGCCCTCGAACGTCATGGTCACGCACCACGATGGCAGACCCGTGCCTAAAGTGATCGATTTCGGGATCGCCAAGGCGATCAACCAGAAGCTGACGGAAAAGACGCTCTTCACCCGCTATGCCCACCTCATCGGTACTCCCGCCTACATGAGTCCTGAGCAGGCGGAGTTGAGCGATACGGATATTGATACCCGCTCGGACATCTACTCTCTCGGCGTGCTTCTCTATGAACTCCTGACCGGGACGACGCCCTTCAGCGAAGAAGAACTCAGAAGAGCCGGTTACATCGAGATGCAGCGGGTGATCCGGGAGCGGGAGCCGGTCAAGCCTTCCACAAAGCTGACGACACTTGGTAATACACTGACCGATGTCGCCAAATGCCGCAACTGCACGCCCGATCTACTCCGGAGAGCCCTGCGAGGCGATCTGGACTGGATTGCGATGAAGTCGTTGGAGAAGGATCGTGCCCACAGATATGAGACGCCCAACAGCCTGGCGGAAGATATCCGACGGCACTTGGAGCATGAACCGGTCCTGGCGCGAAGCCCCAGCACAACCTACCGCCTGCGCAAGTTTTTGCGCCGACATCGGGTCCGGGTCCTGACAGCCCTCGCAGTGATGGTTGTCGCCAGCATCATGGTCATCACTCTTTCGCTGTGGCATCGGGCCCGGCTCCAGTTGGTGGAGGCCAGAGCTTTCCAGGATCGAGATACTCTGTCCCAGGCCCGCGCGCAGTTTGCCAAGGGAAATCGCCAAGGCGCTTTGGAGACCGCCCAGAGCATTGTCGCCAGCAAGTATGTCGGTCCGGAAGCTCAGTTCTTCTGTGCTGGCATTCTGGCGGAAGACCGTCGGCCCGACGAAGCCATCGCGATGCTGAACCGTCTCCTGGATGAGCGCCCGGCGATTGCGGGGGCGGCCCATGCCCTCCTCGCCCGCGTCCTCTGGGAGAGCCAATCGGCTAAAGCCGAGAAGTCGGCGGAAATCGAAGAGTACCAGCGTCGAGCCGAGGCCCTGCTGCCGGAAACGGCGGAGGCATTTTTCTTGCGGGCCATGACGGCCGTCACGATCAAGGAGCAACTTGCCGCACTGGACCGAGCCTTGCAGCTTGCCTCTCGTGACCCCGACCCGTTGAACCCGGTCAACTATGAATCCCGCCGGCTGCGGGCGTTCATCTACTACGCCTCGCGGAAATACGAGAAGATGAGGGATGATGCATTCGCCATGACGATCCTGCGGCCGCGTGACTCGCTGGGGTACTCCCTGCGGGCGGTGGCCTTGCGCGAATTGGGTCAGTATGCCGAGGCGATGGTGGCGTATGACGACGCACTGGCGCTAACGCCAAAGGACGATCCACAGTATCTCGATCTGACCACCCAGCGTCTGGAGACCCTTCTACGCATGGGGAGCTATCAGGCGGCCATCGCGGCCGCCAAAGAGGCATTGGGGCTCTGGCCAGATCACCCGATCTTCCAGTACGACCTTTTTGTCGCGCTGACCGCCTTAGGGGACTACGAGGCGGCGGTGGACGTCTTTGAGCGGATCATCAGCCCCGGCCCGGAAGCGCGGCGGGCATTCGAGGACTGGTGCACCAGATACATGTTCGACAGCCTCCAGGCAGGCCGGCCCTGGCATCTGCCGAACCGCACGCCCGTGGGGGCGGCCTTTCTGCCACTGGTGGAGGCTGCGGAGACCTATCAGCATCTCGCGGCCAAGGCCAAGCGTGTGATCGTCGACGGTTTCACAGGGCGCTGGTCCCCCGACGGAAAGAAGCTGGTCTTCAGTATGGGGGTTGTCGGCTATAATGGCGTGGCGCTCTACGATCCTGCCACCCATGAGACGGAGCTGCTCATTGTCCCCGGCAAAGACCCGGCCTGGTCGCCCGACGGGCGATACATCGCCTTTGTCCGCGAATGTCAGACCCTGCGGGTCCCGGAATTCGCCACGGCCGGGCGCAAGTGGAAAGAACGTCCGAAGGTAGAGGAAGAGGTCTGGATCATGAAGGCGGATGGGACCCAGCCCCGGCGTCTGGCTCGCGGCGGCTGGCCATCCTGGAGTCAAGACCCCCACTACGTCTATTATCAGTCACGCGTGGACAGCGCCCTCTGCTCGATCTCTATTGAGGATCGAGACGCTACCCCTGACCGCATCATGGCGTGTTCCTATCCCCACCCTTCGATATCGCCGGACGGTCAACGGGTGGCCTACGTGGAAGCGGGCCTGCTCAAGGTCAGGGACCTGGCGACCCAGACGATCGTGGCCCAGTCGGCTGCATCTGGGCCCGCCTGGGGCTTCCCGGCCTGGTCGCCCACCGGCAGCGAACTCTGCACTGGCCGAACCGAGAACAAAATGGGACTGTGGGTCCATCGCCTCGACGGAAGCCAGCCGCTCAAGGTCTTGGACAGCCAGATCACGGCCGCTTCCTGGGCCCCGGATGGAACGAAGCTCGTCTTTCACTTGGGCGAGCCGTACTTCGAAATCTGGACTGCCGACCTTGATCCCAAGGTTCCTCTCGCCGAAGCGCTGGGCCCCGCGCAGACGATCAGTGACCACTTCCGGAGCAGGGTAGCCCTCCACACCCGCCGGATCGAAGCCGACCCGCAGGATGCCTCCGCCTATGCCGATAGGGCGCGGTACTACGACAATTTGCACGAGCAGCTCAAAGCCCAGATCGATATGAAGCGCTGGTCCGCCGTGATGAGCGGCAGGTCGCCCTCGGGTCTGTGGTTCGGCACACCCCGTGACCTGGGGTGCATCCTCGACCTGCCTTTCGATAGCGAACTCGTCTTTTCTGCAGAAAGACCCGTCCATACGATTCCCATGATGTCTGTTGCCTTCGGGCAGAAAGCAAGGTGTGAGATGAAGCTCTTTGAGATTCCGATGGTCGTCATGTCGTTCTTTGGGCTGGGTCTGCTCTCCGGCCTCGATGCATCTGTTGCGCAGGCGAATTTCACTTTCGGCGAGCCCACCAGGCTGGGTCCCACGATCAACACTTCAGAAGCTGATGCTATGCCCTGTTCTTCGCCCGACGGGTTGGAACTCTATTTTAATCATGGACCCACGGATGCCGTCGCGGACATCTGGGTATCCCGGCGGGCCACGCCGGACAGCCCCTGGGGTCCGTCCTCCAATCTCGGCCCGGTCGTCAACAGCCCGGGTGGGAATGCGCCCGGCAGTATGTCCGCCGACGGGCTGTCGCTTTACCTTTTCTCCAACCGCTCCGGCGGGTTCGGGAGTTACGACATCTGGGTAACGACCCGCCCGACCGTGCAGGACGACTGGGGCGTCCCGACGAACCTGGGACCAGTAGTCAACACCGGCTTCAGGGACCAGGATCCGCTCATCTCGCCCGACGGTCTGGAGCTTTACTTCACATCCGATCGTCCCGGCGGGTTCGGCGGCAGAGATCTATGGGTGACCAAACGAGCGACGGTGAACGACACTTGGGACGCCCCGGCCAATTTGGGCGCGCCGATCAACAGTCCGACGGACGAATGGTACTCGGCCATTTCGCCGGATGGCCTGTTGCTCATCCTCACGAGCAACCGTCCCGGGGGGTGTGAGAGCGGGGGCGCCATGGGTTTATACGATCTCTACATGACGAGGCGGGCCACGAAAAACGACGCCTGGGACGCTCCCGTGAATCTGGGACCCATCGTCAATGGCCCCTCTTGGGACTCCTGTCCCAACATCTCAGCGGACGGCTCGACGCTCTACTTCGCGCGCGTCACCGACCTCGCCAGTTATGACTGCGACCTCTGGCAAGCCCCCATCCTCCCGCTCTTGGACTTCGACGGCGACGGCAAGGTCGATGCGGCGGATATGGCCATCCTGGAAGCCAACTGGGGCAAGAACGAACCTTTGTGCGATATCGGTCCATTCCCTTGGGGCGACGGCGTGGTGGACGAGAAAGACCTGGCGGTCTTCATGGAATCGTCGAAGGCCCCTGGCTCGGAAGCTTCGGATGTTCCCTGCGATGTCGTCCTGAGCTGGATCTCTCCCTCGTTTGCTGATAGTCAGGATGTGTACTTTGGAACCTCGTTTGACGATGTGAGCAACGCGACGCGAGAGGATCCCTGCGGCGTCCTGGTCAGCGAAGGACAGGCGGAGACGACGTATGATCCCAACGGGCTTCTGGAATTCAGCAAGACATATTACTGGCGCGTCGATGTAATCGACGTGGTCGTCGGGTCCATAGAGCCCATCATCTACAAAGGCCCGGTCTTCTCCTTTACGACCGAAGCCTACGCCTATCCGACCCGGAACGTCGTTGCCAAGGCGTCCAGCTTTCAGCGCGGCATGGGGCCGGAAAAGACGGTCGATGGCTCAGGGCTCGACGAGAACGACGGGCATTCGACCGAATCCAACGACATGTGGCTCAGCAAGGATACGGAACCGCACTGGATTCAATACGAATTTGACCAGATCTACGCTCTGCACGAGCTGTGGGTGTGGAACTCGAACCAACTGACCGAGCCATCCATGGGTTTCGGAGCCAAGACCGTCAAGATCGAATACTCCACCGATGGCACGACCTGGATGGCGCTGGAGGGAGTGCCGGAATTCGCCCGGGCACCAGGTCAGGCGGGCTACACGGCCAACACGGTCATCAGCTTCGCCGGAGTCTCGGCCAAATGCGTCAAGTTGACGATCGAGTCCAACTGGGGCGGCGTGGCGCCGTCTGTCGGCCTGAGCGAGGTGCGGTTCTTCT
>CALMMH010000930.1 GCA_937868145.1 uncultured Phycisphaerales bacterium | reverse complement strand
GACCCGCGCGGGCAAGAACTACGTTTTGCGGCAGATCAACCTGGACATCGAAGAGGGCGAGTTCATCACGTTCATGGGCCCCTCCGCGGCGGGCAAGACCACGCTGTTGAACATCCTGGGCATGCTCGACGGCGACTGGACCGGCGAGTACCACCTCTTTGACAACGCGATCCACACGCTCAAGCCCAAAGACCGCCTGGCCCTCAACAAGCAGTACATTGGGTTCGTTTTTCAGAACTTCAACCTGCTCGACACGCTGACGGTCTACGAGAACCTCGACATTCCGCTGTCCTACCGGAACATCAAAGGCTCCGAGCGGGCGTCGATGGTCTGCGACACGCTCGACCGCTTCGGCATCGTCGGCAAGAAGGACCTGTTCCCCAGCCAGCTCTCCGGCGGCCAGCAGCAGCTCGTGGGCGTCGCCCGCGCCGTGATCGCCAAGCCCAAGCTCCTCTTGGCGGACGAACCCACAGGCAACCTGCACTCCAGCCAGGGCGACGAGATCATGAATCTGTTCAAGCGACTCAACAGCGAGGGCACCACGATCATCCAGGTGACCCACAACGAGAAATATGCCGGCTACGGCAGACGGATCGTCAAGCTCAAAGACGGCTGGATGGAGACGGAGATCGGCTGACGTGTCCGAATCCGGGCGCGTCGATCCGAAAGTGGACACGAATGTGTCTCCCGGCTGCACGGAGTCGCTTTGTTGTGGGCTCCATCTGGCATATTGTTTGCTCCAGTATGCTTCATCAAGGTTGACTTGGACGACTTCGAGGTATGTTGATGAGCAAGAGCATGGATAGATCGCGGCGAATCGCCCGGATTGGTTGGGGCGTGGTAGTGTTCCTGGTTCTCGGACTGGCCGGATGCGGGACGCCGGAGGTCGAGCGGGAGCCCGCGTTGACGGCGTTGGCTGCGAAGTTGGATCGGATCGAGACGGTTCGGCTCGAGGAGCAGTCGAAATCGGAGCCCGTGACGATCGAGCAGGCGACGGAAAAGGTGGCGAAGGAAGTCGCAGAGCCCAATCAGACGTTTCCCGCGGTCGAAATCACGCTCGACCAGGTTCGCGCCGCGGCGTTGGCGAACAACCTGGACCTGAAGGTGGAGTTGATCGATCCGTCGATCGCCCAGGCCGATCTGGATGTGGAGCGGGCGAAGTTTGAGTCGGTCTTCTTCGGTTCCACAAGATATGGCAGGAGCGATCAGGTCGACGGAGGGGCGGTCTCCTCTCGGTCATATGAGGCCGGTGTGACGACGCCTCTCCATACCGGCGGCGAAATCGTCGCCAGTGTTCCGGTTGTGGATTCGGACGGCGTGTCGCGGGCGGCGGCAAGCGTCTCGGTCGTGCAGTCGCTCCTGCAGGGCGCGGGCACCCGCATGAACCTCTACTCCATTCAACTCGCTGCGTACAACAAGGACTCCGTCGACGCCTACACGAAACTCCGGGCGATCTCTGTTCTCAGCAACGCGGACATCGCCTACTGGTACCTCTATTCCGCCCGCAAGCAGCTCGAGGTCAGCCGCGAGCAATATAAGCTGGCCCAGGACCAACTGGAGAACGCCCGCAACAAGGTGGAGGCCGGATCGGCGGCCAAGATCGAAATCGTTCGCGCCGAGGCCGGTTTGGCCAGCCGTCTCGACACGATGATCAGCGCCGAGACCGCGGTGCGAGACTACGAGCGCACGCTGAAGAGAATCATGAATCGTCCGGATATGCCGATCAATGCGAAGATCGACCTGATCCCCATGACCAATCCGGACCCCAAAGGAATGGAACTGGACCAGGAGACGCTGGTCGCGGCGGCTCTGGAGAACCGCATGGAGATGGCGGCGCTGGAGTTCTCTCTGGCCAGGAACGAGATCTCTGTGGCCCTCGCGAAAAACAACCTGCTGCCGACCTTGGAGGCGGACTACACGTTCGCGGCCGGCGGTCGGGCGGGCACGACAGGACGGGCTTTCGACAACGTTCTCGACGAAACGCTGGCGGACCACAGCGTCGGGCTCACGGGCTCGATTCCTCTGGGCAACCGGGCGGCCCAGGCCCGCCTGCGACAGGCCCGTTTGGCGAGGGTGCAGACGCAGATCAGCCGGGACGTGCAGGAGCAGGAAATCCGCCAGGAAGTGTACGACGCGGTGGACGGGCTCGAGCAGAACTGGCGGCGGATCATCGCGGCCGAGCAGGGCGTCGTTCGGGCGCTTCGTTCCTATAAGGTGGAACAGTCGCAATTCCAGTTGGGTCAGCGGACCAGCACCGAGGTGTTGGACGCCGCGTCCAGCCTGGCCGAAGCGCAGGTGCGGAGGATCGACGCCTTCGTGAGTTACGAGATCGCCCAGGTCGTCCTGGCCCGGGCCACCGGCACGCTGCTCGGTTACGGACAGATCCGGCTGGAACCGTACGACAGCTCCAATTTGTAACGGCCTAGGGATTCGGAGGGGAGTCTGATCCCCGCGGGGCATCGGATTGTCTTTCGCGGGAATGCCGAGCGAGGATCCGTTTCTTCAGCCAGCCGGGGCGGTTGGTTGTGATGCCGTCGACGCCCAGCCCGTTCAGGCGGTCCGCGTCCGCTGCGTTGTCGACCGTCCATGCATAGAGTTTCAGACCCGCCTTTCGCACCAGGCGGGTGAATCGCCAGGTGACGCCGGACCAGTGGACGTTCATGCCGTCGAGCCCATTGTCCTTGGCGGCTTTCACGAGCGAGCCGCCGGAGGACGCCCAGACCTTCTTGTCGCACAGCCAGTGAGCGGGGACGTCGGGCATGATCTCCTTGGCCGCCTTCATGGTCGCCAGGTCGAAACCGATGAGGGCGACTTGCGACCGTTTGTCGCTGCGGATGATGGTCTCGTTCAAAGCCGGCAGGATCTCAGGCCCGGATTTGACCTCGATGAACAGACGCCGGTCGTCCGGGATCGTTGCGAGAACCTCCTCCAGGAAGGGAATCCGTTCGCCGGCGAAGGCCGGGTGCTTGTGCCCTCCGACATCCAACTCCCGCAGGCGTGAAGAAGGGGTCTCGGCGACCGCCAGATCCGTGCCGGAGGTCCGTAGCGTCGTCGGGTCGTGAATGGCCATGATGCGACGGTCCTTCGTCAGATGCACGTCCACCTCGACGACGTCGGCGCCCAACTCCCACGCGAGTTTCACCGAGGCCAGGGTGTTCTCCGGCGCCAGGTGCGACGCCCCGCGATGGGCGATCACCTCCAAGGGGCCGGCCGCACGTCCCGGTTTCCATCGGCGGGGGATGAGCCGGTTCGACACGACGAGCCATCGTGCATAGACCCATATGAAAAAAGCCCTGCTTTTCATCATGAGGAATTCCTGCCTACGGTCGTCGGGTCTCACACCTGTGAGGGAACCACGAACGGCGCACGGTACTCTCGTGTGAGCATCCGGTTTGCCTCGTCGTCCTGAACGCATTCTTGTCGCTGGGGATCGAAGTTCAGGGTCCGGCCGAGGCGATAGGAGGCGTTGGCCAGGTGGATCAGGGCGCAACTGGCATGGCCTTCTTCGACGTTGGCCGGGAGTGCCGATGGGCTGCCGGCCCGGATCGCGTCGACAAAGTTCTGGTAGTGGCTTCGATCCGTGTTGGCTTTCTCCTGGCCTGAAGGTCCGGGCTCTCGCTTGCGGCCGAGGAAGGTCTGCCAGCGGCCGCCGGCGATCGTCAGGTAGCCTTCGGAGCCGTAGAAGATGTTGCCGATGTTGTTGTCCGGGGCTTTGCCGAAATCGCCCTCGTAGTTGGTGATCCAGTGGCGGACCTCGAATTGCAGGATTTTCTTCTTGTCGCCACCTCCCTGGGGATTGGGGAACTCGAACAGGGCCATCTGCACGTTCGGCGTCTGCTGGTCGTCGGTGAACATCACGTGTGCGCCCATCGACGAGACTTTCGTCGGAAGCGTCACGCCCAGGCCCCAGCGGGCGATGTCGATCTCGTGGACGCCCTGGTTGCCGATGTCGCCGTTGCCGTAATCCCAGTTCCAGTGCCAGCTATAATGGAACCTGTTTGTCGAGAATGCCCGTTCGGGGGCCGGACCCTGCCACAGGTCGTAGTGAACGCCGGCCGGCACGGGCTCGTCGGGGGTCGTCTTGATGGTGTCGCGCCATTTGTAGCAGGTGCCCTTGGCCATGTAGACCTCGCCGAGGCCGCCGGTGCGGAGGAACTCTACCGCGTCCTGATAGACTTTCGAGCTTCGGCTTTCCGTGCCGTGATGGATGATGCGGTTGTACTTTTTCGCCGCCGCGATGAGCTGGCGGCCTTCGAAGAGGTTGTGGCAGAACGGCTTTTCGATGTGGGCGTGCTTGCCGGCCTGGCAGGCCCAGATCCCGGCCAGGGCGTGCCAGTGGTTCGGCGTCGCCACGCTGATGGCGTCGATGTCCTTGTCTTCGAGCAGCTTGCGGAGATCGACGTAGGTCTTGGGAAGGGGCAACTTGTTGTCCTCGAACCATTTGAGCCGCTCGGGGAACAGGTTCTCGTCGACGTCGCACAGGGCGGCCACTTCGACGTCCGGCAGGAACGGATAGTTCTTGACGTGGCTGGCGAACCCGTGGCCATGAATGCCCACGACGGCCACGCGGACACGGTTGTTCGCTCCGGCCCAGGCGCCGCTCGTGCCCCAGAGTCCTGCGCCTGCGGCCAGGCCCAGCGAATGTTTCATGAATGTGCGACGCGAAGAAGCCTGCGTTGAGTTCATCGGTGTCCCTTTCCAACGATCAAGGTTTGTCGTTGCGGCTGCATAGGATTGTAGCATATCCGTCCGGCCATTGCCTGACGAGGGGATTCCTGCTAAAGTGGTCCCACCGATGAATAAGGGAGGTCCGGATGTCAAAGGGCAGAGCGTCCAATCGAGTTGTGCTGTCATGGTTGATCGTTGTCGTCGCGGCGGGGGCGAATCCCTGCCGGGCGGAAGATTGGCCGCAGTGGCGCGGGCCGACGCGGGACGGCGTCTGGCCCGAGACCGGGCTCGTCGAGCGATTCGAGTCGCCGCAACTGCCGATCCAGTGGCGGACCCCGATTGGCAGCGGTTACAGCGGCCCGACCGTGGCCGAGGGGCGGGTCTTCGTCATGGACCGCGTCGCCAGACCCAACCCGCAGGAGCGCGTGCTCTCCTTCAACGCCGGGACGGGCCGGGAGATGTGGTCGTACGCGTACGACTGCCGCTACCAGGGCGTCCAGTACGAGGCGGGGCCTCGCTGCTCCGTCACCATCAACGAGGGTCGGGCTTATGCCCTGGGCACCATGGGACACCTGCACTGCTTCGAGGCCCGCTCCGGCAAGCTGCTCTGGAAACACGATTGTCGCCAGGAATACAGCGCCAAGGTCCCGGTGTGGGGGATCGCCGGCTCGCCGCTGATCGAGGGCGACCTGGTGATCGTGCACGTCGGCGGCAAAGACAACGCCTCCATCATGGCATTCAACAAGGTCACGGGCC
>CALMMH010000929.1 GCA_937868145.1 uncultured Phycisphaerales bacterium | reverse complement strand
GCGGTCGGCGTACGAGCGGTGTTTCTCTGGAGATGTCGTAGTACGAGGTGGCATGAGTATGCAAGCTTTGACGGTTCGTCGATTGCCCGTGCGGTTGACCTGCGATCCCCGGCACACGATCACGCGGTTCTTTTGGCTGGGGTCCGCCCGCGCCCGCAAAATCATTGACCGCGTCATGCAGTTGGACGATGAGCAGGCCGCGCACCTGCTGGCTCTGACGGAGGCGGATTTCGGCCACCTGGGCAACGAGCTGAACGAGATCTTCCTGAAGCACTACGAAGAGGCGGCCCGTCGAGTCGTCATGCCGGAGTCGCTGTCGATCGAGCGAAAGCGACTGATCGCGGCCTACTTCACCATGGAGTACTCCTTCGCCTCGGCGGCGCTGTTCAACCCCTCCATCACGCCGGCCCGCAATCAGCAGGGCGTCGAGCCGGGCTCCCTCAAGTTCATCATGAGCCTGCGTTGCGTCGGCGAGGGGCACATCAGCAGCATCATGTTCCGGCGGGGGATCGTCGACGCCGCCGGCAACGTGACCATCGAGCCGGGCGGGCCGTACCGCGAACCCAAACGCTGGGTCGAGAAGCGGTTGCTCAGCAAGCCGGACTCGCGGGCCAAGCTCACCGAGCTGGGCGTGCGGGAGACGGTTCTCGACGCGCTCTTCAACCGCCTGGAAAATCCGTTCACCATGCAGGACCTGCGGACGGTCCTTTATCGCGTGCAGGACGTCGAGGGACTTTGTATCCATGACGAGGAACACCGCAACATCGATTCGCTGGGCACCTGCGACTACAACGTCGAGATGCTTCCCGACAGCGGCATGAACAGCGTCGTGCTGTTCCCCATGTGCGAGACGGAGTCTCGCGGCATGGAGGACATGCGACTGGTTCGTTTCACCCATGACGACGGCTCCATGTGTTACTACGGCACCTACACCGCCTACAACGGCTGGCAGATCCGCGTTCAACTCGTCGAGATTCCCCGGCCCGAGCTCGCCTGCATCCGCACCCTTCACGGTCGCTGCATCCGCGACAAGGGACTGGCTCTGTTCCCCCGCAAGATCCAGGGCAAGTACATGATGAGCGGCCGGCTCGACGGCGAGAACCTCTACATTCTCCACTCCAACAACATCCGCATCTGGGACGACGCCGTCCTGGTGCAGGAGCCCCGGTACACCTGGGAGTTCGTCCAGATCGGCAACTGCGGCTCGCCCATCGAGACCGAGGCCGGCTGGCTGCTGCTGACCCACGGCGTGGGACCCATGCGACGCTACTGCATCGGCGCGACGCTGCTGGACCTCGACGATCCGACCAAAGTCATCGGCCGGCTGGACGAGCCACTCCTGATGCCGGGCGCCGATGAGCGTCACGGCTACGTCCCGAACGTCGTCTACTCCTGCGGAGCCCTCATCCACAACGGCATTCTGCTGATTCCCTACGGGATCAGCGATGCCGCCACGGGTTTCGCCACGGTCCCGCTCGACGGCCTGCTCGGCAGACTCTGTTGATTGACTACCTCTTCACGCGGGCGTTGCCTTCCCAGATGCTCCAGATCTCTTCTTCATCGGCCGGCTGGGCGTAGTCGGTCAAGAGCGTGGTGACCAACGCGCCGGTCGCCCATCCGAACTGAACCCACTTGGCGGGCTCCCAGCCGCGAAGGATCGCATACAGCATGCCGCCGACGAAGCCGTCGCCGCCGCCGATGCGGTCGAGGACGACGATCTCCCGCGGCTCGACCACGTGCCAGTTCTTCCCCTCGGCCATCACCGCGCCCCAGCGGTGGCAGTTGCTGCTGACGACCTCCCGCAGCGTGGTGGCGAAGACCGAGGCGTTGGGATAGGTCTTCTTCGCCTGGTCGATCATGACTTTGAAGCTGTCCATCTTGGCCGCCAGGCCCTTGCCGCCGGCTTCCGGGCCCTCGATCCCCAGCGAGAGCTGGAAGTCCTCTTCGTTGCCGACGAGGATGTCCGCGACGCCCGCGATCTCGTGGAAGATCGCGTGAAGCTCCTTCTCGCGGCTCTTCCAGAACGAGGCCCGGTAGTTCAGGTCGAACGCGATACGCGTCCCGTACTTCTTCGCCGCCCGCGCCAGCTCCAGGCAGAACGTCCCGGTCTCCGGCGACAGGGCCCCGATCAGGCCCGACAGGTGCACGATCTGCACGCCTTCTTTGCCGAAGATCCGATCGAGATCGAAGTCCTTGACGTTCAGCGTCCGGCCGACTTCGCCCGCGCGGTCGTTGGACACGCGAGGGCCGCGGGAGCCGTACCCGCTGTCGGCCAGGTTGAACTGGTGTCGATAGCCCCAGGGGCCGCCCTGCGGGACTTCCTTGCCCTCGTAGTCGATGTGTCGGCTCGCGAGCTCGTCCTTGATGAACCTCGCGACCGGGCTGCCCTTGACGAACGTCGTCAGCACCTTGACGTGCAGACCGAGGTACGACGAGACGCTGGCGACGTTGGTCTCGGCGCTGGTGGCCTGCATGGTGAACCGCCGGCTGCAATGGAACGGCTGTCCGGCGTCGGGGGTCAGACGGATGCCCATGCTGGTCGGCACGAGCAACGCGTATCGGCAATCCTTCTTCAGTTCGATGCTCACGAGTTTCTCCTTTCGATCGAGTCGACGACTGCGGCTGCCCAACCGAGTGCCCCGGCCGGCGGCGCCGAGCCATCCATACCAAATCCAACTCAAACCCGCAACCCCGCACTTGCGATCGGGCCCTGCTCCATCCGCTTGAAACCTGACACTTCAAACTTGACACTCTCCTCGAATTGGCTTCGTTTCGCAAAATGAATCGTGAAGCGTTTCGGACGCAGTCTGCGCCGCGGGTTCTTCCCCGTTCGTAGTGACGCCGTAAGGCGTTATCTTCTCTTCAAG
>CALMMH010000928.1 GCA_937868145.1 uncultured Phycisphaerales bacterium | reverse complement strand
GGGTCGCCAGCACGGGATACCATGCTCCCCAAACGGCGAACTCCAGGAACATCATCGCGCTGAGCTTGAGGTAGAGAGCCGTGTCCATTCCGAACATGTGAGTCTCCTTAATCGCTACTTGCAGGCGGCCTTGAGTCGCTGGGCGGCCAGCTTGATGTCGCCGAGACGGTTGTCGCCGGCTTCGCGTTCGATGGCCATGGCGCCTTTGAATCCGACCTCGCCCAGCACCGCCAGGAACCGCTCGATGCCGACCTGGCCGTCGCCCCACGGGACTTCGCTGCCCCAGGTGCCCGGCTTGGCCGTGCGGACCGCGTCCTTGACGTGCAGGTGGCGAATCCACGGCGAGAGCGTCCGGACCGCCTCGATGGGGTCGCCCTTGTCGTAAAGGATCATGTTGGCCGGGTCGAAGTTGACGCCGACCGACTGGTGTTTGAGCTTCTCGAGGAAGTGCCGCAAATCGACGGCGGCTTCCTGGCCGGTCTCGAGCAACAGCGTCAGCCCGTTGTCCTTCGCGATATCCGCCAGGGTCCGGATGCGGGTCTGCACCTTCTCGACCATGGCCTTGTTGCTCTCATCGATGAACCCGGCGTGCATCGACAGGAACTTGACGCCGAGTTGGGCCGTCACCTGGGCCGCTCCCTGGAACAGCTTGCGGTTGCTCTCCCAGTGCTGATCCGGAACCACGCCGCCGGTGACTTTGATCGTATCGAGCGTGGAATAATCCTCCGTCGGAAAGTCGATCATCGTGCAGGTGATGGTCCACTTCTGGGCCTTGATCGTATCGAACACCTTGCCGCTGCCGTCTTCCACCGCCGCCCGGACCCCCAGGTGCACGTGCTGCAAGCCCACTTCCTTCATCGCCTGGGCGACGCCGGGGACGTCCGTCCGAAGAGACCAGCTACACACGCCGACAGGACAGCTTTTGCATTTCATAGTCAGAACTCCAAAGAAGTTTCAAGTTTGAAGTTTCAAGTGCGAAGCACGCAAGCGACTCTCCAACTTCCGACTTCACACTTCAAACTTGCCTGCTTGCCTATTTGATCAGGATTCGCTCCCTGCTGTTGATGGACTTCTTCTCAGCCTCCACGATGCGGACCGAGTCGCGGGACTGCTCCAACGTGAGAATCGGCGGCACAGACTCCCCGCGGATCGTCTTGACGAAGTGCTCGATCTCGAGGCTGTATCCGTCGCCGGCAGGCACCGGGGGCGTGAACACCTCGCCCTCGCGCGGACAGACGCGGAACACAGGGTTGCGCGTGATGTCGAAGATGATGCTCGCCTTCTCCAGGATCAGGTTGAAGCTCATCTCGAATCCGAAGGTCGGCGCCATGGCCCACCCGCCTTCGGCCACCACCACTTTGTCGTCGCCGTATTCATACTCGGTGACGATATGGATCAGTTGCCCCTTGGGCCCTTTGCCTCCGTGGCTGCTGACCGCTTTGGGCATGCCAAAGAGGTACTGCACGTAATCCGTGTCATGGATGTGCAGGTCCAGCGCGACGCCGCCGCTGCGGGCCTCATCGGCGAACCAGTTGTCCGCGGCCCACCCCGGCGCCGAACCGAGACGCTGGAACATGCCCGCGATGACTTTGCCGTACTTGCCGCTGTCGACGATCTCCTTGGTCTTGTCGTACCCCGGCCAGAACCGCACGCAGTGGCCGATCTGGAGGACTTTGCCGCTCTTGTGGGCGGCCTTGATCATCCGATCGCAGTCGACGGTCGTCAACGCCATGGGCTTTTCGCACAACACGTTGACGCCTCGCGACAAAGCCTGCTCGGAGCAGGTGGCGTGCAGATACGTCGGCAACGTCAGGGAGATGGCGTCCAGCTTGGCCTTGTCGAGCATCTGCTCGAGGTCGTGGTACACCTCGATGCTCGTGAAGTCGATGTCGCCATCGGCCCCTTTGATGTTCCCGACGGCCCGCTTGGTGTCCTCTTTGATATTGGGATTCGCGTCGCAGATCGCGACCACCTTGACTCCTTTGATGGCCTTCCATTGCCGGAAATGCATTCGTCCCATGAACCCGAACCCGGCAATCCCTATTCGCAACATTCCGGTACCTCCTTGCCGCGCATAGCACGGCTCCAAAACCCCGCCCCCAACAAACCCTGATGTGATCTCATTTTATTAGCCACAGCGTCGAACCTGACGTTCGCCCTCGGCCTCCCTGGTTTCACCAGGCGCGCGATTCTACCAGAGGGGTCGCCGCCCCGCCAAGCGATTTCTTCGCTGCGGCCCATCAAAAAGTCCCGCCCCGCGCGCGACCGATGATCCGTCGCCCGCCGTCCGATAATAGACGCGTGTTTTCAAGCTTCATTTCGCGTAGGCCCGCTATCCCCCGGAAAAAGCGTGAATCCTGTCTTCGCGGGCCGTATGATAGCGGCCAGGGTCCGGACAAACATCGAGCGGACCGGTGACTTCGTGACATAGGGGATCGTTATGACGCCGAAAGAACGCATGTACGCCACTTGCCGGGACGGTTCTCAGGATCGCCCCGCCGTCACGCCCATCTTCATGTCCTGGGCGGCCCACTTCATCGGGCGGACCTACCGGGATTACTACCTCGACGGCGACGTGCTCGTCGAATCCCAATTGGCGGTCGTGCGGGCCTTCAATCTCGACCAGATCAGCGCGATCAGCGATCCCTGGCGCGAGGCCTCCGCCTATGGCATGACCTTCGATTACCCCGATCAGGGCGTCGGCCGGCCTCACGAACTGCTGCTCCGCTCGCCTGCGGACCTCGCCCGCATCCGGCCGTTTGACATCGAAAACGCCGATCGCTGCCGCCAGCGGATCGAGAGCGTGCGGAAGATGGCTCAAGCGGTCGGTCACACCCACAGCGTGCTCGGATGGTGCGAAGGCCCTC
>CALMMH010000927.1 GCA_937868145.1 uncultured Phycisphaerales bacterium | reverse complement strand
CGCAGCGTCTCGTGACCGCCTCCGGCGGGGGGCACGATCTCAGCGATCAGGACATGCGCGAGGCCCTACTGACCGCCGGCGTCGATTTCTTCAGTCCGCATCGGCCTCGCGACGCCGAATCCCCCGGCCAGACGGAGACGAAGACGCGAGAATGCCTGGACCGGATGAAAGGAATCGGCCGCACAGCCCCCGTGCATTATCAGGAGCCGTTCCGCCGCGGATACCAAGAGTGGGAACCAACTGCCGCGGACTTCCTGACGGACCTGCGCGGCGCTGTAGTGGGCGGAGCCGCCGGCTGGTGTTTTCACAACGGGACACAGCGTAACGCGCCGGATCAGCAGCCTCGTCGTTCGTTCGATCTCCACAGCCGACGGCTATTCGATCAACTGGACGGCGAAGAACGGAAGTTCGTCGCCGAGGCCGTCAGCATCTTTTAAGGGCAATCCAGGGGTTGTGCGTTCAGCAAGAACCCAGGAAAGTGTCTTGCCTCAGGGGAAATTCTGCGATCCCAAACCGAGAACCCCCTGCGCCGACGCCTGAACGCGACAAGTCACGTCCGGGCGTCCACCCCTGGATTGCCACGATGCGGGGCGAAAGGTACGAATCCATTGGGGACGCCGTGCGATCCCATGCGTCCATCGAGAGGGATCGCACGGCGCCTAGTGAGAGAAAAGTAGAGGAGAGAAGTAGTGTAGTGTCCGACCGCGAAGGTGGGCACAAGGCATTGAAAGCTGATTGGTGGCAGGAGTCACCGGGTGTGTGGGAGCGCAGATTCAGCCTGCAAGGACGAAGGGAATGCCGAAGAAGAGATCGGCGTCCTTGCCTGTTGGCGAGAGGGTACGGAAGATGATCCTCCCGAACGCGTCGAGCCTCATGCCCGACGCCTCGCCGCGAAAACCCTCGCACTCCGGTGTCGCCGGTTTCCCGCGTTCGCTCGCATCGGGAAACCCGCGTCGGCAGTGACCGAAACGTCCTCGTGATGAATCGATCCATCGCCAAGCCTCCGCATCCTGCCGGAGGCGCTCCTCCATTAGCCCACGGTCCTGCAAACAATCCACAATCGCAATGAGGTGTGGTCTCCTCCATCCCTGTGGACCTTGTGAGCGATTGTTCTGCTTGTACCCTCGCCGCGGCGTGCGGTCAATTGAAAATCCTGTGAAAGTCCGCGGAAAACGCGTAATTTCCGGACGTTGCCGGCTTGGGACCGATAAATGGGGCCTTTGTAGTCAGCAAGGATTCCATTGAAACGACGACAATACGAGGCCGGAACTATCAGGTCGGTTGTTAAGAAATGGATCGGAGTCCTGCGAAACGGAGGAGAGTGTCACCGTCTCGCAGGACTCCGGTTTCGATGTCAGCGAACCATGACCTGGCCGGAATCGGCGACCACCGTCTGGCCCGTGATGGTGCGGGCTTTGTCCGAGCACAGGAACACCACCGCGTCGGCGATGTCCTGTCCCTTGATCTCGCGGCGAAGCGCGGTCTTGTTCACGTAGAAGGGGATCACCTCTTCCGGTTTGATTCCGTTCTTCTTGGCGCAGACTTTGATGTAGTCCGGATTCCAGATCTTCGAGCCTTCGAAGACGTTGCCCGGGGCGATGCTGTTGACGCGAATTCCGTATTGGCCGAGTTCCAGCGCCCAGCCGCGGGCCATGTGCAGCTCGCCGGCCTTGGTCGCGTTGTACGCGGTGTTGTTCTTGCTGGCGTCCAGCCCGCTCTTGGAGCTGAGGTTGACGATGCTGCCGCCGATGCCCTGGGCGATCATTGCTCGTGCGGCCTCGCGGGCCATGAGGAAGTAGCCGGTGAGGTTCACCTCGAGCGCGAGCCGCCACTTGTCCGCGGGCATGTCCACCAGCGCGAACGGCGGGGCGATCCCCGCGGCGTTCACGAGGATGTCGAGCCCGCCCCATTCGGTCATCAGGTCCTCGAACGCCTTGTGAACGCTGTCCTCGCTGGTGACGTTGCACTGGATGGCCTTCACCTGGTTCTTCGGACGCTCCTTCAGGATGAAGGCGGCGGTCTCCTGCGCCGCAGCCAGATCGACGTCGGCCAGGCCGACCATCGCTCCGGCTCGCGCCAAACCGACGGCCAGGCTCCGGCCCAGCCCGCTGCCGGCACCGGTGACGATCGCGATGCGATTGCTCAGCTCGCCTGGGCCCTCGCCGCCGACCATCTTCTTGCGGAACGCCTCGGACTCCCAGTTGTTGATGAACTCCTGTTCTCGCTTGCTCAGGCCCAGGACGCCGCCGAAGCGGTGGGCGTGCATGCGGACCGCGACGGAGCCGTCGGCCATCTCGGACGCCAGGGGAACGAGCGACTTGTCGGCCGCGATGAACAGGCCGAAGTCCTTCACGACGAACGCGTACGGTGCCTTCTGCGTGCGATCGATTCTCGCGCGGAGCTTGCG
>CALMMH010000926.1 GCA_937868145.1 uncultured Phycisphaerales bacterium | reverse complement strand
ACAAATCCCAGGGGTTTGGGGACAGGGTCCCCAAGGGCCACGGAAGTATGCGAAAGCCGGATGAGCCGTAAATGTCAAAGCATGATCAGGCTGATGGCCATGATGAGCATGCCGAGGATGACGCCGCTGATGACCAGGTGCCCGTGGCCGTAGCGGTGGGCCATGGGCAGCAGTTCGTCGAGCGAGATGTAGATCATCACGCCTGCGACGAAGGCCAGCGTCCCGGCCAGCACGGTGCTCGTCAGAAACGGCATCAGGACCAGGTATCCGATCAGGGCTCCGACCGGCTCCGAGACGCCGGAGAGGAAAGAATAGAGAAACGCCTTGTTCCGGTTCCCCGTCGCATAGTAGAAGGGCATTGAGACGGCGATCCCCTCCGGGATGTTGTGGATCGCGATCGCGACGGCGATGAAGATCCCCAGGTGCACGTCGCTGAGGGCCGAGGCGAACGTCGCCAGGCCCTCCGGGAGGTTGTGGATGCCGATCGCCAGGGCGGTCATGGTGCCGGTCCGCATCAGGCGATGGCTGACGTCGGGACTCTCGGGCGCCTCCAGGCCTTCGTAGTTGTGCGGGTTCTCCGGCTCGGGGACCAGCAGATCGACGATCGCGATGAAGGCGATCCCGATGAAGAAGAACAGCACGCCGAACTGCTCGCCCACCCGTGCCACCGCGCTGGGCAGCAACTCCATGAACGACACATAGATCATGACGCCCGCCGACAGACCGAGCGAAAACGACAGGTAGATGATCTTGGGATGTTTGATGAAGTACGCGATGGCGCTTCCGATCCCGGTGGACAGTCCCGCCACCAGGGTCAGCGCCAGAGCGATCCCCACATTTTCCGATGTCGCCATATCGAGTCCCACACGACACTCAGCTTGCCACGCCAAGGGACAGTATACGCGCGACCCGTTCCCCTGGGAAAATACATTACGCCTGTGTACGGACGCCGCGAACGCCTTGTTTGCGGATTCCGGCCGAGGACCTGCTGAATGCAGGTTCTTGTCGCCGCGGGTTCCGATGGCGTAGAATACCGCCACGTTGTCATTGCAATGAAGGTGGGTTGTCCGTGATCGATGGAGGGACACATGAACGCTGTCTTTCGAATCTTCTGCCTTGCTTTGATCCTTACGGCTCTTTCCCGGGTGGACGCAACCGTGGCCGCTACGTTCCAGGTGGCTCCGGACGGTAGCGACGCGAATTCAGCGAACGGCCCATTCGCAACGCTTCAGGCTGCGTGCCAGGCCGCGCGTCGGATCGACGCCGGGCAGACGCGAACCATTATCGTTCGCGGAGGCGATTATTTTCTCGCTGAGCCGGTGACGCTCACCCCGGAAGACAACGGTCTGACGATTGAAGCGCCCGCCGGCGAGAAGGTCTGCCTCTACGGCGGCCGGGAAGTGTCCGGCTGGGAACCTGACGGCGACGGTCTCTACGCGGCGTCGCTGCCCGGCGTCAAAGAAGGCGCGTGGGATTTCCGGGCCCTCATCGTCAACGGCCGCTACTGCCCAAGGGCCCGGCTCCCGGAGAAAGGGTTCTTCGAGCACGCCAGCGTCTTCGACGTTCCCTGGATGTCCACCACCGGCGGCGGCTGGAAACGCAAGCCCACCGACGTGGAACTGACCACGATGAAGTACAAGCCCGAGGATCTCGGACCCTGGCTCGATGTCCGCAACGCCGAGATCACGGTCTATCACATGTGGGACGAGTCGCTCGTGGGCGTCTCGGCCAACGACCCCAACTCGCATACGCTGACCTTCTCGACGCCGTCGGGCCATCCGGCGGGGGCGTTCGGCGTCAGGAAGTACGTCGTTTGGAACGTGCGGGAAGGCATGACCCAGCCAGGACAGTGGTATCTGGACCGCACGCAAGGCAAGGTCATATATCGGCCGCTGCCAGGTGAGGATATGGGCAAGGCTCGCGTGATCGCCCCGGCGGTCGAATCGATCTTCATAGTCAAGGGCACGAAGGAAAAATCTGTGACGGGCGTTACGATCCGGGGCCTGACCCTCGCGGCGACGACTACGCCGTTGAAAGCAGGGGGCTTCGGGGCCGGGGCGTTCCAAGGGGCGGTCGATGTCGAGTCCGCCCGGGACTGTACGTTCGCGGATCTGGAGATCGTCAATGTCGGCGGGCAGGGGATCGCGGTCTCCGGCTCGAACCTGCGGGTCGAGCGGTGTCGCACCCATCATATCGGCGCCTGCGGCATCCGCTTCCACGGCGACGGCGTGACCATCGCGGACAACGAAGTTCACGACGTCGGCCTGACCTACCCCAGCGCGATCGCACTGACCGGCGGCGGCAAGGGCTGTCAGGTCGCCCACAACCACGTTTATCGCACGCCTTATTCGGCCGTCACCTGCGGCGGCCAGGACTGCCGCATCGAGGGCAACCGGATTCACCACGCGATGCAGGAGTTGCACGACGGCGCGGGCATCTACTGCTTCGGCGGCAAGGGCCTCGTGCTGGCCGGCAACTTCATCTACGACATCGTCGACACCGGCGGCTATGGCGCATCGGCCTATTATCTCGACGAGCAGTGCGAGAACTGTGTTGTGGAGAAGAACCTCGCGGTCAACGTCGGCTGGCCGTCGCATAACCACATGGCGAAGAACAACGCGATCCGCAACAACGTCTTCCTCAGCGAGGGAGACATGCAAATCACGTTCCCCCGCTCGTCCGGGTATGCCTTTGAGAAGAATGTGCTCTCTGCCAAGGGCAAGATCACGTTCGACAACTACGAAGGAATCACCCAGGCTGCGGACAACGTGCTCTACAGCGCCCTGGGCAAGGTCGCGTGCCGCAAGCTCGACCAGTACCGCCAGACCGGAAGCTACATCCTGGAACCGGGCGGCACGAATGTGCAGGCGGACCCGATGGTGACGGTGGACAAAGGGAAGGCGACGTTCGCACCCGATTCTCCTGCTCGCAAAGTGGGTATCGAGCCGATCGACGTCAGCGACGCCGGACCGAGGCTGTAGAGACGGCGGGTCCGGATTCAAGCGATGTGCCGCTTGACCTGATAGGGAAAGTATGCCACAATACAGTCACGCTGGATTGCCAGCGTAATGTGATGATAAAGATAAGTGTATACTTGGAGTGAGAATATGACAAACCCGAATGATGTTCCCGAGACACCGCAGAATCCGCCCACCAGCGTCGGAGGCCCGCAGGGGCCTGTGTCGCCGGTGGAGAAGGAGCAGAACAAGGACGCCCGCATGTGGGGCATGTTCGCGCACCTGTCCGCATTGACCGCCTTCATTACTGCCGGCATCGGGGCCATCGTCGGTCCCCTGGTCATCTGGCAGATCAAGAAGGAACAATTCCCATTCGTCAACGACCAAGGGAAAGAAGCCCTCAACTTTCAGATCACGATGTGCATCTACGCCCTGGCGTCGATGCTCCTCCTGATCGTGCCGTGCATCGGTTGGGTTATTCCGCCGGCACTAGGTATCGCCGACATCGTGTTCACGATCGTCGCCGGGATCAAGGCCAACGACGGCATTCGCTACCGCTATCCGAAGTACCTGAACCTCCGGCTGATCAAGTAGGCGTGTCGACGATCTGCGTGAGAAGGGGCTGGATTGAGTCCCGCGGGCGTGCCCTGTTTTTTTCAGATAGGAGAGCCCTGTGCAAACTCGCCGCAACTTTCTCAAAGCGATAGGTTGCGCTGCAGGAGCGTTTGCCTTTGCGCGCGATCCGGACTGTGCGTCGTCGGCCGCCCGAACCGCAGGACTTCCCAACATCGTTTTCATCCTTGCGGACGATCTGGGCTATGGTGATCCGGCGTGTTACAGCGGGCAGTCCAAGATCCCCACACCGCAGATGGATCGACTCGCCTCACAGGGAATTCGGTTCACGGATGCTCACACTCCCTCGGCCGTCTGTACACCCACGCGGTACGGCGTTCTGACCGGGCGGTACTGCTGGCGATCGAGCCTCAAGAAGGGTGTGTTGGGCGGCTACAGCAAGCCGCTGATCGAAACCGACCGGCTGACGGTGGCCTCGTTGCTCAAGAGACATGGTTACAACACCGGTTGCGTGGGCAAGTGGCATCTGGGGCTGGGTTGGGCGACGAAGGCCGGCGCGGAAGCGAAGGCCGAGACCGTCGATTGGGGGCAGCCCGTGACGCACGGGCCGCAGTCGCTGGGCTTCGACTACAGCCACATCATCCCGGCGTCGTTGGACATGGATCCCTACTGTTGGCTGGAAAACGGTCGGGCTGTCGAGCCTGCGACCGCCCGCACGCCCGGCAGCAAACGGCGATGGGATGGGGGCGGCGGATTCTGGCGGGCCGGCCCGATGTCCCCGTCATTCGATTTCTACGATGTCTTGCCGACCGTGACGCAGAAGTCCGTCGGGTTCATCAAGCACCAGACGCGTGAAACCCCGTTCTTCCTCTACGTCCCGCTGACCGCGCCGCACACGCCCTGGATGCCGACGAAGGAGTTTAGAGGCAAGAGCCAGGTCGACTGGTACGGCGATTTCGTCGCCCAGGTGGACGCCTCCGTCGGGCAGATCGTCCAAGCGGTGGACGACGCAGGCTTCGGGGACAACACGCTGGTGATCGTCACTTCGGACAACGGCTCCCATTGGCCGATCGCCCAGATCGAGGAGTTCGACTACCGCGCCAACGGGTCGTGGCGGGGGCAGAAGGCCGACATCCATGAAGCGGGACACCGGGTTCCCTTCATCTGCCGCTGGCTCGGCCGGATCAGGCCCGGCTCGCAAAGCGAGCAGACCATCTGCCTGACCGATCTGCTGGCGACCTGTGCCGCCATCGTGGGCAACAAGCTGCCGTCCGAGGCTGGGCCGGACAGCTACAATATCCTGCCGGCTATGCTTGACCCCGACCTGAGAGAGCCGATTCGCGAGGCCACCGTACACCATTCGATCAACGGCCTGTTCGCGATCCGCCAGGGGCCGTGGAAACTGATCCAAGGCCTGGGTTCCGGCGGGTTCACAGCGCCGCAGCAAGTCGATCCCGAGCCGGGCGGCCCCGAAGGCCAACTCTACAACCTTCAGGACGACCCTGGGGAACAGAAGAATCTGTGGGCCGAGCAGCCCGAAATTGTTGAGCGGCTTGCCGCTCTGCTCGAACGCTATCAACTGCAGGGTTACAGCCGCCCGCTGTGACAGAGGAAAGCAGAATCGCTCCCATGTCTACGTCGAAGTGGACCCGCCGTGATTTTCTGAAGAACCTCGGACTCGGCGCCGCGGTGATGAGCATCCCCGCCGCGAGAGGGCTTGCGAGTGATCCCAAGCAGCCGAACATCATTCTCATCATGTCGGACGACATGGGCTTTTCCGACCTCGGCTGCTACGGCGGCGAGATCGACACGCCCAACCTGAACGGCCTGGCCGCCGGCGGCCTGCGGTTCACGCAGTTCTACAACACCGCCCGCTGCTGTCCGACCCGAGCCTCGCTGATGACGGGACTCTACCCGCACCAGGCCGGCGTCGGGCACATGATGGAGGATCGCGGTTACCCCGCCTATCAAGGCGACTTGAACGGCAACTGCGTCACGATCGCCGAAGCGCTCAAGCCGGCGGGCTACCTCGCCTACATGACCGGCAAGTGGCACGTGACGCGTCACACCGACAAAGATGGCCCCAAGCACAACTGGCCTTTGCAGCGGGGCTTTGAGCGGTTCTACGGCACGATTGTCGGCGCCGGCAGCTTCTACGATCCGAACACGCTCTGCCGCGACAACACGTACATCACGCCCCAGAACGATCCCCAGTACAAGCCGGAGGCTTACTACTACACCCAGGCGATCAGCGACAACGCATGCCGGTACATCCGCGAGCATCACAGCCAGTCGCCGGAGAAGCCTTTCTTCCTGTACATGGCCTTCACCGCGGCCCACTGGCCCATGCACGCGTTGGAAAAGGACATCGCGAAATACAGAGGCAAATATGACAAGGGCTATGAGTCCTGCCGTGCCGCGAGGTTCGAGCGGCTCAAGAAGAGGGGCCTGATCCGCGACGACTGGGAGATGAGCCCGCAAGCGGGTGATTGGGGAAGGTCGAGCACAGGGACTGGGAGATTCGCTGCATGGAGGTCTACGCGGCGCAGGTCGACCGCATGGACCAGGGCATCGGC